>JAJYDD010000243.1 GCA_021777795.1 Pseudomonadota bacterium
CTTGGCCGAGATCAGCGCGTCGCGCGGGTCTTCGCGGGGCAGGAAGCCGGCGATGAGGATGCCCTCGGGCGTCAGGGTCGGCAGATCCTTCGACGAATGGACGGCGATCTCGATTTCGCCGCGCAGCATGGCGGCGTCGATCTCCTTGGTGAACAGCCCTTTGCCGCCGGCCTGCGCCAGCGCGCGATCCTGGATGAGGTCGCCGGTGGTCTTGATGACGACGATCTCCAAGGCGAGCCCCGGATGCGCCGCCGCGAGAAGATCGCGCGTATGATGGGCCTGGACGAGCGCCAGGGGCGAGCCGCGCGTGCCGATGCGGATCACGCGGCGAGCCCCGCGAACATTTCGTCGGCGTAATGGCGCATGTAGTGGCGGAACCAGTAGGTGTAGGCCTCGGGATGGGCGGCGATGCGGGCGCGCAGTTCCGCCCGCGACACCCAGTCGTAAGCCGCGACTTCCGCAGCGTCCGGCGCCACCGGCCCGTCATAGGCGCCCACGAACAGATGCACCATTTCGTCCTCGATGAGGCCGTTGCCGACCTCGGCGCGGTAATGGGTGCGGGTCAGGAATTTCAGCTCGCAATCGACGCCGAGTTCCTCGCGCAACCGCCGCTGCGCCGCCGCCTCCACGGTCTCGCCGGCGCGTGGATGCGTGCAGCAGGCGTTGGTCCACAGGCCGCCGGAATGATATTTGTCGGCCGCGCGCTTTTGCAACAACATGCGCCCGCGCTTGTCGAGGATGCAGACAGAGATCGCGCGGTGCCTGAGACCCTGCGCGTGGGCGTCGATTTTCGGCGCGAGGCCGATCTGCCGGTCCTCCTCGTCGACCAGAATGATAGTCTCGTCGCTGTCGATCATGGGCGCCACGCTGTAAGCAAACTCTTTGCGCAGCTATAGCGCAACGCTGGCCGCGCGGGAACCAGGCCGGACCCGCCTCACCCGGCTTCGCCTTCCAGATATTGAGTCAGGGTTTCATAAGCGGCGCCGCCGTCGTCGAGCGACGCCTCGGGCGCGTAGGCTGCGGCCGGGGGATCGGAGGTATTCCCTTCGGTTTCGACGCGCGGGGACGCGGCGCCGAGGCCCTCGAACACATGAGCGGCCGAGCCTGGGCGCCTTCCCGCGCTGCGCTCCACCAGCACCTCCATCTCCAGCGCGTCGGCGGCGGCTTGCGCGCGGCTGAGGTCGCCGGCGCGCACCGCCAGCAGCAGCACATTGAGATTGCCGAAGAAATCGAAAAGCCGCTGATCGCCCTCGGCGTTCCCCGGGCTCGCCGCGTCGCGGGCCCCTTCAAAAGCTTGGAGTTGCGTCAGATCGGCCTTGAAGCGGCCGGCGTAATAATCGGGATCAAAGGGTTCCGCAGGCGCTTGCGGCGGCTCCTGCGCCCCCGTCTTGGCCAGACTCTCCTGCGGCGCGCGACGCTGTGGCTCACGATAGCGCCCCCCGGGCGCAAATTCCGTTGCGGCGACCAATCCCGACCAAGCCATATCGAAGCTCCCGCCGCTCTTTCCCTCCGACTCGCACACAGACCCGCAGCAGGGTTGTCCGCGAGCCTTGCGCGAAGCTTGCCTTGGCCGCGCCCGCCCGCTACGGCCGAGGCCTCCCATGCGCGAATTCGCCGGAAAGCTGCCCATCGACGAGGTTCTGGCCGACCTCACCGCCGCCCTTAGGGGCGCCAACCGCGCCATCCTGGTCGCCCCGCCGGGCGCCGGCAAGACCACGCGCGCCCCGCTGGCCTTGATGGACGAGGATTTCGCCGCTCACGGTAAAATCATGGTGCTGGAGCCCCGGCGCCTGGCCGCCCGCGCCGCCGCCGAGCGCATGGCCGCGAGCTTGGGCGAGCGCGTCGGCGAGACCATCGGCCTGCGCGTGCGGCTGCAAAGCCTCGTCTCGGCCAAGACGCGCATCGAGATCGTCACCGAGGGCGTGTTCGCGCGCATGATCGTCGAAGATCCGGAACTGACGGGCGTGGCGGCGGTGCTGTTCGACGAATTCCACGAACGCTCGCTCGACGCCGACCTCGGGCTGGCGCTGGCGCTCGACGCGCAAGGGGCGCTGCGCGAGGATCTGCGCATCCTGGTGATGTCGGCGACCCTCGACGGCGCCCGCGTCAGGCGTCTGATGCAAGGCGCGGCGCTCATCGAGAGCAAGGGCCGCGCCTTCCCCGTCGAGACCCGCTATCTCGGCCGCGACCCCTTGGCGCGCATCGAGGATCAGGCGACGAAGGCTATTCTCGCGGCGCTGGCGGAGGAGCGTGGCTCGATCCTGGCCTTCCTGCCCGGACAGGGCGAAATCACCCGCGTCGCCGCCGCGCTCGCCGAGCGGGTGCGCGACCCCCGTGTCGAAATCGCCCCGCTTTTTGGCGCGATGGACGCGCGCGCGCAGGACCGCGCCGTCGCTCCGGCACCGGCGGGCCGGCGCAAGATCGTGCTCGCCACTTCCATCGCCGAGACCTCGCTGACCATCGAAGGCGTGCGCGTGGTCATCGACGCCGGCCTGATGCGCGTGCCCCGCTTCGAGCCGGATCTCGGGCTGACGCGGTTGGAGACGGTGCGGGTGAGCCGCGCCAACGCCGACCAGCGGCGCGGCCGCGCCGGCCGCGTCGAGCCGGGCGTCTGCTACCGGCTGTGGGACCAGGCGGCCAATGGCGGGCTCGCCCCCTATGCGCAGCCAGAGATTCTGGCCGCCGATCTCTCCGGCTTCGCGCTCGATCTCGCGCTCTGGGGCGTCGCCGATCCCGCCAGCCTACCGTTCTTCGATCCGCCGCCGCGCGCGGCCTTCGCCGAGGCGCAGGCGCTGCTGCAACGGCTCGGCGCGCTCGACGCCGGTTGCCTTGTCACCGACGAGGGCCGCGCCGTCGCAGGGCTGGCGCTGCCGCCGCGTCTGGCGCGCATGTTGGTCGATGCGGCCCGCGAAGGCGCGGCCGACGAGGCGGCGGAGATCGCGACGCTGCTGACCGAGCGCGGCCTCGGCGGCAGCGCGGTCAACCTTGGCGAACGGCTCGCCGCCTTCCGTCGCGACCGCAGCCCGCGCGCCGAGGACGCGCGACGGCTGGCGCTGAGGCTGGCACGGCAAGCCCGGCAGAGGGCCTTGCACGAACGCCGGCCGTTCCCCTCCGCCTCCGGCCTCTGGCTCGCCCGCGCCTTTCCCGACCGCATCGCGCGCGCGCGCGGCAAGCGCGGCGAGTTCCTGATGGTCAATGGCCGCGCTGCCGCCGTCGAGCCGCACGACGCGCTGGCGGGCGAGGCCTATCTGGCCATCGGCGAGGTCGTCGGCCGCGCGGCGGCGGCGCGCATCCTGCTCGCGGCGCCCTTGACGGCCGAAGATGTCGAGGCGCTCGCCGCCGACGCCATCGAGACCGCCGACGAACTGACGTTCGACCGCGCCGCCGCCGCCCTGCGTCGCCGCCGCCGTCGTCGTCTCGGCGCCATCACGCTCGCTGAACAGACCCTGCCTGTCGCCGCCGACGAGGCGGCGGCGCTGGCGTTGGCGCGCGGCGTTCTGGCGCTCGGCGTCGAGCGCCTGCCGTGGACGAAGGCGCTCGCCCAGTGGCGCGACCGCGTGGCCTTCCTGCGTCGCGCCGAACCCGACCTCTGGCCCGATCTCTCCGACGAGGCCTTGCGCGCCTCGCCCGATTGGCTCGCGCCCTATCTCGCGGGCAAGACCGCGCTGGCCGACATCGGCGCCGACGATCTCTCCGCCGCGCTAAGGGCGCCGCTCGATTATGCGCAGTTGCAGCGCCTGGACCGCGAGGCGCCGACGCATTTCACCGCCCCGACCGGCAATGCCTTCGCCATCGACTACGAGGCCGAAGGCGGCCCGGCGATCCGTCTGCGCGTGCAGGAGGTGTATGGCCTCACCCAGCATCCTGCGCTGGCGGGCGGGCGCGTGGGGCTGACGCTGCATCTGCTGTCGCCGGCGCACCGGCCAATCCAGATCACCCGCGACCTCCCGGGTTTTTGGCGCGGCTCCTGGGCGGCCGTGCGGGCGGACCTGCGCGGCCGCTATCCCCGCCATGTCTGGCCGGAAAACCCAGCCGAGGCGGCGCCGACCGCGCGGGCGAAGCCGCGCGGGACGTGAACAAGGCGCCCCGCGCGCTCGCGCCCTAGACCGTCCCGACGCGCTTGCCGACTTGATCTTCGTCGGCGTCCAGCCACCCCACATGGCCGGGCGCTTCGGGGCGCTGCTCAGGCGAAAGCGTCCACGTCTCACCGTCGCGGGTGAAGCCGCAGTCCAGAAACAGCGTCCGACAGGGGAAATTGGCGTCGGTCTCCACCAGCCGGCCGTATACGGGCGCCGCCACGCCTTCGCGCATTCTTTCGACGAGATGGTTCATCACCGCCTCCTCAATGCGATAGCCGAGAACCCGGCAGGACATAACCCATTGCTGAATCGCATTCTGCTTGACGAGGACGACGCCGACGAGCCCGTAGGACGTATAGGCGTCCTGCGCCTCAAACGCCTGGATCTCGCCGCCGCCCTCTAAGAAGGCAAACATCTCCGCCTGGGTCCAGCGCTCGCCCGTGGTGTTATATTGATTGGTCTTGTTGATGAGTTCGAACGCCCTCGCGAAGCGCGGATGATTTGCGCTCGCGATGGCGATCATGCGAATCCGCGGCGCGGCGGCGCGAAGGAAATCCTCGCGCGTCAACTGGCTGCGGACGGCTTCGCGTTGCAATTGGGCATGCACCATTTCCGTGCGCTTCGCGGCCTCCTCGGTCAGGGAGGGAACCTGGGTTTCCGTGGACCACAGTAGCGTTGAGCGCAGATAATAGGGATGGCGGCCGATGATGCGCATCTCCGGAAAAGCCTGCGCCATCGCCGCGCGTTCGGCCGGATTGTCGTCGACGAAGGCAACGTTGCGCGGCAGCAGATTGACGCCCTGCAACAGCTCCTGCATGTTTTCAACTTTCGGCCGCCAGTTGATGAAGATGGCCGCGAAATCGGAAAGTGCGAGGCTTCGGCCGAATATCTTCGGCCATATATCGCGGATGCGCGCCTCCTCGTTCTTGCTGATGATCGCCAGCAGGACGCCACGCTTCTTCAGGTAGGATAGCGCCTCTTGCATCCCGCGAGGCCAGCCTTCCAACATGTGAGGGCCGACATCTGAAATGTCGCCGCTGACGCCGTGCCACAACGTGT
The DNA here is from genome assembly GCA_021777795.1 of Pseudomonadota bacterium. GTDB lineage: Bacteria > Pseudomonadota > Alphaproteobacteria > Rhizobiales > Beijerinckiaceae > Roseiarcus. The sequence continues at coordinate 5,139 of JAJYDD010000243.1, forward strand.
CGTCCAGATCGACTACAACCAGCTTCACCGAATCTACCTGCCTCACTACCCGCAGCATCGCGATGATCTCGGCCCAGACCGCAGCCAGGAATAACCGACGGGGCCGCGTGTCGAAATGCGCCGAAACGGGCGCGACGGGCTCCATGCGATTGGTCAAACTCCCCGCCGTTCCCATCATGGCGCCGTGCGATATCTGCGTGAATATATCGTCCTGCAGGTAGCGCTTGCCGACGGAGGCGCTTATGCCATCGTTGTCCAACACGTAGGCGTTGCGATAGGAGCGGACGCGTTCCTCCAAATGTTCATTCAGCTTTGAGACGAAATATTCGGGATTTCGGAGGTCGTATTTGGGGAAAAGAATCCCCATCGGATTTTTCTGCGGGACAAGGAAATTCAAGACGAAAGTCAAAAGCCCGTATTGTTTGTTCCAGGCCATGCGGCAATCAAGCTGAAACGTCAGATTCTGGCACACGCGCTCGAACGCGCGCTGATGAGCTTCTGGCGATCCGTATTCCAGCCCCGTAAGCAATGTATCGTGATAGATCGATCGCAGAGGAAGCTGGATTACGCAGAGATCATAATCCGTGATCGGCACGCCCGGCGCGGCCTCGGCGGGCATGCTGGCGGCGTTGTTGACGAGCACGAAATCGGAGGGAACATCGGACGGGTTCTTTACGTGAAACCCATAGGACTTGAATAGACAGGATCCGACAAAGACAATGCGGCGCGGAACGATATCGGTTTGTAACAATTCCGTTGGGTTTCGGAAATTCGCGCCGTTGTGCTTGCCATAGATCTCCGGCAGCGAAGGATCGTCGTCGGTCCCGAGATCCCAATTGTCTTCGACCGATTGCTGGGCGCCGGCCAATATGGTCGGCGCCGGTTTCCGATCGGTCCAACCCGGCGGCGGCACAGGAAGGCGCCCCTCCTTCTTACCGTACAATAGATAGTGATGAAGACCCGACGGGCCCCGCCCCTGCGCGACCGCAAGCGCCACGTCCTTGTTGCTATCCAGATACCAGGCTTCATCGAACTCGAATTCCTCAGCCCTTTCCGATTGCATGTCGCCTCCTGAAAGACAGATACGCGCGATCGCCCCGCGCCCCCGGCCATCAGCGCCCTAGCCCTTCTTCGGCTCAATATGGCCGCCGAAGCCTTTTCGCATCGCCGAGATGATCTTCTCGGCATAGGTGT
>JAJYDD010000244.1 GCA_021777795.1 Pseudomonadota bacterium
CGCTCGTATGCTTCGGCGTGATGGACGCCCGTGAGGCGATCAGCGGCGACGTCCAGCTCGCAAGGCGATTTGAAGAGTTCTCGATCAACCGCTGGGCGGCGAACGAGCAGTTCGTGCGGCGCGTCGATCAGGATGAGAATCCAGCGTCAATCAGGGTGAGAACGCCGATGGGGGTGGTCCGGAGGGAGGGCGAAGCCCGACCGTAGGACAACCCCCATCGGCGGGCGCGCTTCGCGCGCCGTCTGGCGGTCGGGACCGGTCAGTGCAAGTTGTTGATTTTTCTCAGGGGGAGAATCGACAGGTTGCCTGGCCGCCACATCACCGACCGCCAGATGAGGGTCTACATGGATTATCGAAAGACGCGTTCCCCGGAGGCCGCGGCGGCCAAAGCCGGGTTCTCGACCGCCACCGCCTACCGGCTTGAGGCTGATTCGCGCCCGCCGTCGCAGAAGAAGAAGCCGAGAGGCCGGCGACGGCCGGATCCGTTGGCCGCTTATTGGGACGGCGAGATCGTGCCGATCCTCAAAGCCGCGCCCGGCGTCCGGGTGATCGGCGTGCTCCAGGAACTGCGTCGGCGCCATCCCGATCTCAACCGCAACATCCGCCGCACGCTGGAGCGCCGCATCCAGGCCTGGCGCGGCGTCCACGGGCCGGAGCAGGAGGTCATCTTCCGCCAGTTGCATGAGCCCGGGCGGCAAGGCCTTTCCGACTTCACCGACGCCAGCGGTTTCGGCGTCTCCATCGCCGGAGAGCGGCTCGATCACCGGCTCTATCACTTCCGGCTGGTCTTCTCCGGTTTCGAGCACGCCCATGTCGTGCTCGGCGGCGAGAGCTTCACCGCCCTGGCCGAGGGTTTGCAGAACGCGCTGTGGGCGCTCGGCGGCGCGCCGAAGGAGCATCGCAGCGACAGCCTGTCGGCGGCGTTCCGCAATCTGACGGCGGAGGCGCGCGATGACGTCACCCAGCGCTACGCGGCGCTGATGGACCATTACGGCATGACGGCGACGCGCAACAATGTCGGCATCGCGCATGAGAACGGCGCGATCGAGAGCGCCCATGGCCACCTCAAGCAGGCGCTGGAGGACGCGTTGCTGCTGCGCGGCTCGCGCGACTTCGCCGACCTCGACGCTTATCGCGCTTTCGTGGATGGCGTCGTGGGGCGACGCAACGCCAATCTCGTCAAGCGCATCGCGCTGGAGAAGGTCGCGCTGACGCCGCTGCCCAAGCGGCGCACCACGGACTACGAGGAAAAGGTGGTGACGGTGACCTCGTCGGGCGGCTTCACGCTGCGGCGCGTGTTCTACACCGTGCCGTCGCGGCTGATCGGACATCGGCTGCGGGTCCGCATCTTCGACGACCGGCTCGAATGCTTCCTCGCAACCACTCCGGTGGCGCGCCTGCGGCGCGGGCGGCCCGTTTCCGACATCAAGGGCGGCCATGTCGTGGATTACCGCCACATCATCCACGCGCTGCGGCGCAAGCCGATGGCGCTCGCCAATCTCGTCTATCGCGACCAACTGTTCCCGCGCCCCGCTTATCGGCGCGCGTTCGAGGCGTTGCAGGAGGAAGGCGATCTGCGCCGCGCCTGCAAGGTGACCGTCGGCCTGCTGGCGCTCGCCCACGAACAGGCCTGCGAAGCCGAACTCGCCAACGCCATCGACGCGGACCTCGACGCCAAGCGCCTACCGGACCTCGCCGCCTTGCGAGAGCGCTTCCGCCCGGCGACCGCGAAAGTCCCCGAGGTCGTCGTCAAACTGGCGCCGCTCGGCGCCTACGACGAACTCGCCGCCGTCAGCGCCGCGAATGTGGGAGCTGCGGCATGACCGAGGCGACCCTCTCCATCGACGCCGCGCGCGTCGAACTCCTGCTCAACGAGTTGCGCCTGCCCGGCGTCAAGGCGATCTGGCCGAAGATCGCCGCGCAATCCGACAAGGAGGGATGGCCCGCCACCCGCTTCCTCGCAGCCCTCGCCGAGCACGAAGCCGCTGACCGCACACGCCGGCGCATCGAGCGCCACATGGTCGAGGCGCGGCTGCCCGCCGGCAAGACCCTCGCCGCCTTCGACTTCGAGAGCACGCCCATGGTGTCGAAGGCGCAGGTGATGGCGCTCGCCGCCGGCGACGTCTGGCTCAAGGCCGGGGCCAATCTTTTGCTTTTCGGCCCACCTGGCGGAGGAAAGAGTCATCTGGCAGCGGCCATCGGTCTCGCCCTCGTCGAGAACGGCTGGCGCATCCTGTTCCAGCGCACCACCGATCTCGTTCAGCGCTTGCAGACGGCGCGGCGCGAATTGGCGCTCGAAGCCTATATCGCTAAGCTCGACCGCTACGATCTGCTCATCCTCGACGACATCGCCTATGTCTCCAAGGACCGGGACGAGACCAGCGTCCTGTTCGAGCTTATCGCCGCGCGCTACGAACGGCGCTCGCTGCTCATCACTGCGAATTCCGATCGAAGCCGGCCACCGATTCCGATTTCATTCCGGCCACCATTCCGACTTGAAGCCGGCCACCTGAAGAGGGTCCGGCCCCGCCGTCTGCTCCCCGCGGATCGCCAACTGCGGCAGTCCTGCCCCGTCGATGAACGACGAGAGGACGGGATGCCGGCGAAGCGGGAACTGAGCATGCGACAACTGCGGCAACTACTGCGACTGCACCACGGGGGCTTAAGCGCGCGCGAGATCGGGCGGCGCTTGGGCGTGGCGCGATCGACGATCCAGGACAATCTGAAGCGCCTGACGGCGGCGGGGCTGACGTGGCCGCTGGCGGACGAGGTCACCGATGATGTTCTGGAACTGCGGCTGTTCGGTCGCGCGGGGGCGCCGACGGGCAAACGCCGTTTCAACGCGCGGCGGGTCGAGCCGGACTGGGCGGCGCTGGCGGGCGAGATGAAACGCCCCGGCGTGACGATGACGATCCTGTGGGAGGAATACCGGGATGCCCATCCCGGCGGCTACTGCTACTCGCGCTTCTGCGACCTGCTGCGCGGCTTCGAGCGGCGGCTGACGCCGGTGATGCGCCAGCACCATGTTGCCGGCGACAAGGCGTTCGTGGACTATTCCGGCAAGCGGATCGGGATCGCCGATCCGGAAACCGGCGAGATCCGCGAGGCCGAGATCTTCGTCGGCGTGCTCGGGGCCTCGAACCTCACCTACGCCGAGGCGACCTGGACGCAGAGCCTGCCGGACTGGACGGGCGCGCATGTCCGGATGTTCCGCTTCTTCGGCGGCGCGCCGAAGCTCTTGGTACCCGACAATCTCAAGAGCGGCGTCAACAAGGCGTCGTTCTATGACCCCGAGATCAATCGGACTTACGGCGCGATGGCCGCCCATTACGGCGTCGGCGTGCTGCCGGCGCGCCCCTACAGGCCGCGCGACAAGGGCTCAAACTCATATTGCACCTCGTCAGTTGCGTGAGGATGAAGTTATGGGATCGATTTGATATTCGGGTTTGTGCGCGAACTTCGCGGGCAGGTTTTCTGGGGGTATCTCGTAAAGAAAGTCGCCGCGATCGTTGACCGGGTGAGCCCTCAGTAACCCGCGCCGACGCCAAAGGTGCACAGTAGAGACTACCACACCATAGCGGCTTGCGACGGCTTCTGGGGTCAAGAGGCCCTGCGCCAGCAGTCGTGTTTTTCGATCGGTGAGCCGATAGATATTGCGGAGGCGCCCGATGCGCGCGGCGGTCCATGGCGTCGTCACCACCGAACGCACCCCTCGCTCGTTGAGGAGATCGGCGATCTCTTTATCCGTGTAGGTATCGACCAGCTTGTCGATCTCCTGCACAACGGCGGCGTCCGTGGTGCGCAACACGACACATGACTTTGGCAGTGGAAGATCGAGCGAACGCGTCGCGCCGCCGACAAATCGGATATCGGCGTGCACCGCGTCGCCCTTGGTGAGCGTCACGTCCTCTATCATCAAGCGCAGCATGCGCTTCTTGTCCTTCATCTGCGTTCGTGGATCGCGCCAGAGGCTTGGGAAGTCGGTGGCAAGAGCCATCAATTCCGCGCGCTCGGCAGTGCTGACTGCATTGACGTCGGCTGTGGCGGCATTCTCATACGCTTCTTGTGCGGCGGCAACGGCCCGTAACTTCGCGTTCCAGTCGGCTTCGAGCACGTCGGCGACCAAACGGTTATCGGGGTCGACCTTGAGGAAGCGGCGCTGCGCGAGTTCCGCTTCGTACTTCGCCCGTTCTACATGCTGCCGCCGAAGCCGGTCTGCTTCCTCCTGGCGGTTTGCGAGTTCCTGCTGCACGCCCAGCGTCACTTCGATTGCGAGCGGCGTCATCGCCTCGACGACGATATCGCCGATCACGGCGTCGAGGGCGCCGCCGTGAATCGTCTGGCACAAACCGATCTCGCCTCGGTGCATGGGACGACGGCCGCACCAGTAGGTTGGGATCTCGGCATTGCGATGAGAGTGATAGCGGACAGACATGCGTTCTCCGCAGGCGCCGCAGATCACGAGGCCCTGCAATAGAGCCGGCCCCTCACGGGCGGGACCGTGGCGTCGCTCCGAACTCCAGGCAAGCCCGTTGCCTTTCACACGCGCGAGGTTCGACAGATGCTCCTCCCAGCTGATGTAGCCTGGATGCGTATCGCGCAGCAGGATCCACTCGTCGCTCGGGACCTGCCGGGAGGAGTACTTGCCGTTCGGCAACCGGCGGTTCTTGGTGCGACCGAAGACAAAGGCGCCAGCGTAGCGGGGATTGTGGATGATCTGTCGGGCGCGACAATGTAGGAGTTCCGACCAAACGAGTTCGCCTTTGTGCGCGCCGCTTCTCAAGCGGCGCGGGAAAAGTAATTCCTTCGCGTGGAACTCCTTGACGACCGCCAAACATGAGCCTGTGCGCTTGAATATATCGAAGAATAGCCGCACCGCCGCCTGCACCTGGGCGTCCGGATCGAGGATAACGCAGTCGTTGCCGTCATGGACGAACCCGACCGGGACCATCTGCTTGAGTTCGCCGCGGCGAGCGCGGCTCAAAATGCCGCCGCGCAAGCGCGCCCTGAGAACATGCAGTTCGGCTTCGCTCATCGCGCCCTTCAGGCCGAGCAAGAGCCTGTCGTTGAAGTGCGCAGGATCGTAAAGCCCGTCCTCATCCAGAATCAACGTGTCGCTGAGCGCACAGAGTTCGAGCAGTCGATGCCAGTCGGTGTTGTTGCGCGCGAGCCGAGACACCTCAAGTCCCAGCACGATCCCGACGCGACCGAGACTGACTTCGGTCACAAGGCGCTGGAAGCCCTCACGATCGGCTGCGCTGGCGCCGGATTGCCCGAGATCGCTGTCGATGACGACGATCCGGTCGATAGGCCATCCGAGCGCAACGGCGCGACTACGCAATCCGTACTGGCGCTGGGTGCTCTCGGTGTTCTCGAACACCTGGCGCAGCGTCGACTGGCGTACGTATAGATACGCCATCCGTGAGAGATGCACTGCGGTCACCTTCTGGTTCGTCCCATTGTTCATTGGCATGGCCGCTATCCTTGCCTTTGTGAGGACCGTTCAACACGACGCGTCGAGAGAACCAAGCTCGTCAGGAGAGCCGCAACGTCCTGGCGCTTCACGCCTGCGAGCCACGGCGACGCGATGCCAACGTCGGCGCGGCGCTCGGCTGGCGACAGCTGTGCAGACGTATCCGCAGTCCGCCGGGCCGCCGATGCGCGGATAGCAGCGCCGATCGCATTGAGCCAGCCAGGCATCCCTTCTCGCAACAGCAATCCAAGGCCGACACCGCGCGGACGGGCGCTAAGTTCCCCATGCGATGCGTCACCAGCGGCGGCGATGAAGTACGAGCGAAGTAGCTCGTATTGCGCGGTGAACTGCGCGGCGTCGCGCGGGGCGGCATCGACGATCACCGCAGTTTTTTTTCCGGCTCCTTCAAATAGGGAAGCAATCTGCGCAGGATGCTGCGGGGATGGGCGTTGACGCCGCAACGATCGGCCAGCAGTGCAGCCAAGTCGGGGCCGCTTGGCATGCGCTCCGCCTCGCGCACAGCTTGCGCCAGGACGGCAAGGTTTTCTTCCGTGAGTTTGTGCGGGCGCTTTGGTCCGCGTTTGCGCGGCAGGAGCCCAGGCAGCCCCTCGCGGTCGAACGTCTCGCGCGTCACGTAGTAGACCGGCCGAGAGAACCCGAAGGTTTCTACCGCGTCCACCACCGCGCGCCCGTCCTTTTCCACGCTGCGCAACATCTCGTATTTGACCTGGACCAGATCGTTCGGATCGAAGAATGCGCCGCCACCGCGGAAGAGCGGGTCCACTACCGTCTCGGGATGGGGGTGCGCTGCGCCCTGAGCCTCCAAGGCCTGCTGT
>JAJYDD010000245.1 GCA_021777795.1 Pseudomonadota bacterium
AGATCGCCACGATCACCAGCGAGCGCCCGAACAGCACTTCGGGCACCGGCAGCGACGTCACCAGCGATTTGACGATGGCGTCTTGCAGACTGAAGGCGGCCCAACTGCCCAGGCACAGCGCCGCGCCGACAAGCGCGCGCGGCGAGGCGGGGGCGGCGACCGCCGCTGTTTCAGACATGCTCGTCTTCGATATGGGCGCGGATGATGGCGTCGAAATCCGTCTCGGCGCGGAAGCCCAGCGCCTCGGCGCGCTTAGCGTCGAACTGGCGCGGCCAGCCGGCGACGATGCGCCGGATCGTCTCGTCGGGCTCGCGCTTGATGAGCGCCACCGCCTTCTCGCCCGCCACGCGGCGCAAGGCCTCGATCTGCTCGGCCACCGTCACCGAGACGCCGGGCATGGTCAGCGCCCGCCGCGCGCCAAGCTGGGCGAGATCGAGGCTGGCGGCATGGAGCAGGAAACCGACGGCGGCGCGGGGCGAGGCGTGATGATGGCGCACGTCGTCATCCACCGGCAGCACCGCCGGCAGGCCGGCGAGCGGCTCGCGGATGATGTTGGAGAAGAAGCCGGATGCCGCCTTGTTGGGCTTGCCGGGCCGCACGCAGATGGTCGGAAGGCGGATCGCGATTCCATCGAGGAAGCCGCGACGCGAATAGTCCGAGAGCAGCAGTTCGCAGATCGCCTTTTGCGTGCCGTAGCTGGTCAGCGGCGTGGTGAAAAACTCGTCGCCGATCGTCTCGGGGAAAGGCGCGCCGAATACGGCGATCGAGGAGGTGAAGACGACGCGCGGCTTGTAGTCCCCGCCCGACAGCGCCTGCTCGCGCCGCAGCGCGTCCAAGATCATCCGCGTGCCGTCGAGATTGATGCCGTAGCCCTTGTCGAAATCGGCCTCCGCCTCGCCGGAGACGACGGAAGCGAGCAGGAACACGACATCAGGGCGCGAAGCCGCGAGTTGGCGCGGCACATAGAGCGAGGCGATGTCGCAGGCGTCGGTGGCGATGGGGAAGGGCGCGGCGGGCGGCGTCGGCGTAACAATATCGACCGCCGTCATCGCCGCGATCTTTCGCCCCGCCAGCGCGCCGTCGCGCGCCAGCCGCTCGACGAGCTTGCGCCCGACCATGCCGGCCGCGCCGATCACGAGAACCTTCATGCCCATCTCCTCCCTCGCCGCGCGGCCGGTGCGGCGCGCTATCGATCTTCCATAGCGGATGGTCGCCGCGACGAAAGCCCCGGCCGGCGCAAGCTACTCCGCGTAGCGGTCGCGCCACTGACGAAAAATGCGATCCGGCCCTCTGGGAAACGCATGGGCGTCTCCGACTTATCCACAGGCGGGCGGGAACAAAGCACAGCGTCGTTTTTTCGACGCATTCTCCGGTAGAACACCCGCCCCGGAGGACAGTACCAGGAGGGTTTATTTTTACACTTGGCTAACCAAGGAGCTGTAATGAAGCGTATGATTTTGGGTATTCTCGGTGCGTTGACTATCACGTCGGCCGCTTCTGCTGACCAATACGGAGTAGCAACGTATTATTTCCATCCACGTTATCCCCACAGTCTGATCGCCGCGCATAAAACCCTGCCGTTGGGCTCAAGGGTGCGCGTTTTCGATCTCGACAACGGCCGTCACGTCGACGTGACCATCGTCGATCGCGGACCCTTTGCAGGTCCCAGCCGAATCATCGATCTCTCGACCGTGGCCGCCAATGTGCTGGGCATTCGCTCCGCTGGCGTCTGCCACGTGCGGATCGAACGGCTCTGAAGCCTAAAGGCGGCGCATCGACGTGATGGCGCCGCCGCCGCTGGCCGCGATGCGCGCTTGCGCCGCCGCCAGCGGCTCGCGGACGACAGCCATGCGATGGCCGTTGGCGTGCAGCAGGGTCTCAGGCCCGGTCATGACGCCGACGTGGCCCTTCCAGAACATGAGATCCCCGCGTTGGAGAGCACCCGAGACCGGCGCCCCCAGCTTTTCCAGCATGTCGCTGTCGCGCGGCGCGGCGACGCCGGCCGCGGTCAGCGCGGCCTGCGTCAATCCCGAGCAGTCGATCCCTTCCGACGTGCGCCCGCCCCAGAGATAGGGGCAATGCTCGAATTTTTCCGCCACCGCGACGAAATCCGCCTCGACGCTGGCGACCGGCGCGAGATGTCGCGCCCAGAAATGCCGCCCTTCGCCGTCGATGAGAAAATCGCCGGCCTGCGCCAAAATACCGAGCCGCGCGCCGAGCGACAGCGCCAGAACATGCGGCAGCTTGATGCTGGGGCCGGGATAGGCGTGCGTGCGCAAGGCCGCGACGCGATGCGTGGCCGCCACGGGCGCGCCGAGCGCGGAACTGGCGAGATAGCCCACGTAACCGTCGCGTTCGAGCTGCACCCAGGCGAAGCCGTCGCGCTCGTCGTAGATGGTCGCGCTCTCGCCATGCAGCGCCTCGGTCTCCCAGGGCGCGGACGGTTCGGGCCGGCGCTGTAGGGGCGCGCTCGCCGCGACGATCCCAGCCGGCCGCCCTTCGACGAAGCGTGGCGCCACGACTTTTCCGCGCAGATGGGCGGCTGCGAGATCGGCGCGGGCGGGGGTGAGACGGGGGTCGAGCATGGGGCGGTCTTACATCGATCCGGGATCAGCGGCCAAGGCAGGGCGGGCGAGCCGCCGAAGCTGCATCGGGCGAATTCCCCTTTGGCGGCGAATTTCGCGTCGCCATCGACCAAAATGTGTTAGGAACAGATCATGGACGGCGATGCTCTCCACGATCTTGTAATGAACCGGCTCCGCGCCGGTCTCGACGCCGCTTACGGCTCGCGACTTGCGCGCGTCGTTCTCTATGGGTCGCGCGCGCGCGGGGACGCCAGCCCCGATTCCGATTACGATGTCGCGGTGTTTCTTCGCGACCTCATCGACCGCGCGGCGGAACTCGAACGACTGGCCGATCTTGGGGCAGATATTCTCTACGACACCGGCGAACTCGTTCACGCCATGCCTTATTCCGCCGCCGCTTACGATGACCCTGATATGCCGTTGATGCATGAGATCCGGCGGGAAGGCTTGGATTTGTGAAGCCTCAGGCCGCCGCGTACCTCGAAAAGTCTCGCGCGCAACTCGCTCATGCGGAAAAGATGCTCGCCATTGACTTGAACGAGGACGCGGGCCGAACGGCCTATCTCGCTGGATACCATGCGGCTCAAGCGCTGATATTTGAACGCGAGGGTCGGGTCTTGAAAACCCATAACGGCGTGCAAGGCGAGTTCGCACGGCTCGCCAAGAGCGAAGCCGGTTTCGACGTCGAACTTCGGGCTTTTCTTGGCAGGACTTATCAGTTGAAAGCCATAGCCGACTACGAGACGGGACCGTATGCCGAGGTGACACAGACGCAGGCTTCGCGAGCGATCACCGATGCGCGCCGCTTTGTCGCGGCGATAGAGAGGTTGATTGAAAACGCATGATTGTCTTCGCGACGTGCGGCCTGGGGTCTAACAAAGCAAGGGTAATGCCGTTAAGCTCGCACCAACCGCGATAACGCGAGGCCCATTCCATGACCCTCAACCTCCCCGTTCGCGAACTCGTCGCCAACGTGAGCTTGCCCTTCGAGCGCGCCCGCGCCATGCCGCCCAGCGTCTACACCAGCCCGGATTTCCTCAAAGCCGAGTTGGAAAACGTGTTCGCGCGCGATTGGGTCAGCGTCGGGCGGGCCAGCGGGCTCAAACAGCCCGGCGATTACATCGCCTATGAACTCGCCGGCCAGCCGATTGTCGTGCTGCGCGACGGCGAGGGGCGTCTGCGGGCGATGTCGAACGTCTGCCGCCACCGCATGTCGACGCTGGTCGAAGGGCGCGGCTCGGCGCGCGCGATCGTGTGCCCCTATCATGGCTGGACCTACAATCTCGACGGCAGCTTGCGCGGCGCGCCGGCGATGACGCGCAACGAAGGCTTCTGCAAGGAGGATTACAAACTGCCCGCCGTGCGCTGCGAGGAATGGCTCGGCTGGATCATGGTGACGCTGAACCCCGACGCAGCCCCGGTGGCTGAGGAACTCGCCGAGGTCGAGGCGCTGATCGAGGATTTCGACATGGGGTCTTATGTCGAGACTTTCCGCGAGACGCATCGCTGGGACACCAACTGGAAGGTGTTGGCCGAGAATTTCATGGAGAGCTACCATCTCCCGGTCTGCCATTCCGGCACCATCGGCGGCCTGTCGCGGCTGGAGGACATGATCTGCCCGCCGGGCCAGCGCATGTTCAACTATCACACGATCCTCAAAGATGATTCTTTGAAGATCGCGCTCGCCCATCCCGACAACACGCGCCTGAAGGGCGACCGGCGGCGCACGACCTTCCTGCTCTCGGTCTATCCGAGCCTGCTCATCACGCTGACGCCCGGCTATTTCTGGTATCTGAGCCTGCATCCGCATGGGCCGGGGCAGGTCGATATCGTCTATGGCGGCGGCATGTCGCCGGATTTCGCTTTTTCGCCCGAGGCGCAGGAGCATTTTGCAGCGGTCAAGCGGCTGCTCGACAAGGTGAACGTCGAGGATCGCGGCTGCACCGAGGCGGTCTATCGCGGGTTGTGTTCGGCGCTCGCCACGCCGGGGCATCTCAGCCATTTGGAGCGGCCGAACTTCGATTTCGCGCAATATCTGGCGGAGCGGACGGGCGGGTTCGCGCGGGGGTTTAGCCAAGGCGAACTCGCCGCCGCCGCCCAGACCCTCTAAGAAGCTTCGCGAACCCTAGGTTGAACTGTCGGATGACGTCCGGCGCGTTGTGGAATGAGGATGACGCAAGCCACCATAACCGCCGCCAATATGGCGGTGATAGTGGCGTCGCCGATCGCCAATCCGCCTTGCGAGACGGGCTTGTCGAGAGAATTGGCGATCGTGGCCCCCAACGGGCGGGTCAATATGAATGCCGCCCAAAACAATGTCGTCCGCGAGACGCGAGTGAAAGCGTAAAGCCAAGCTGCGACCGCAAGCGTCAGACCGATCAAAAGCGCGCTGCCGTTGTAACCCAGCGGTGTGCTGTCGGCGGTCCAATCGCCAAGCGCGGTGCCAAGCGTCTGCGAGAACATGATCGTCACCCAATAGAAGCCTTCGACGCGGGGTGTCGTAACGGTCTCGATCGCAACCGTGCCTTCCGACCAACGCCAGAAAGCGAGCGAGGCGAGTACGAGCGCGAAAAGCGAAAGCGAACCGCCCGCGTATCCGATCCCAAGGGACCGATCGAAAAAATCGGCGAGCGTCGTCCCCGCAAGGGTCGTCGCGACGATGGCGGCCCAATACAGGCCGGAGCGAAAAGTCTTGGAGTTGATCTGGGCGGTGATGACTACGAGAAGAATAGCAACGAAAATCAAGCTTCCGACCAAATAACCGAGGCCGAGGGTAAGCGTTACGGCGTTTCCGCCGACCTCACCAAGGGTCGTCGCCACGATCTTTATAAGCCAGAATGCCAGCGTGACTTCCGGCGCCTTGCTCAGAGCGGAGTGAAGATCATTTTTCATGCCGGCAATTCGCCTCTCGATGGATCGCGCGATCTATGAGGCAGGCGACTTAGCGGCGAATTAGGGTAGGCAGCGTTCCTTGTCGTCAGGCCGACCATGCGTCAAGGCGACGATATGCTCCGCCCTTCACATCAACATCGCCGCCCCGCGATCCAGATACGTATCGAGAAACTGCTCGATCCTCGGATGCCTCGGCTTGCCGAACACCTCTTGCGCGCTGCCCGCCGTCAGCACCTGCCCGTGATCGAGGAACGCGATCATCCGGCCGATGCTGGCGGCAAAGCCGATCTCGTGGGTGACGATCACCATCGTCATCCCGTCCTCGGCGAGCTTGCGCATCACGGCCAGCACTTCGCCCGTCAGTTCCGGGTCGAGCGAGGCGGTGGCCTCGTCGAACAGCATGATCTTGGGCTCCAGCGCCAGCGCGCGCGCGATGGCGACGCGCTGCTGCTGACCGCCGGAAAGCTGCGAGGGATAATGCCCCGCGCGGGCCTCCAGCCCGATGCGCTTCAACTGCGCCATCGCGCGCTCCTCGGCCTCGGCGCGCGGCAGTTTGCGCACCAGCTTCAAGGCCTCGCTGACGTTGCCGAGCGCGGTCATATGCGGCCACAGGTTGAACTGCTGGAACACCATGCCGATCTGCGAACGCACCTTGCGCAGCCGTGGCGCAGGCACGCGCGCGCGCTTGCCCGCCGCATCCTCTGTGAAGCCGAGCGGCTCGCCGAAAACTTCGATCGTCCCGGAATCCGGCTCCTCCAGGAAGGCCAGGCAGCGCAGCAGC
>JAJYDD010000246.1 GCA_021777795.1 Pseudomonadota bacterium
CCCGCCCAAGCCTACTCGTGCGAGTGGGCTTGGGTGGAGGCGCCGGGTACCGCCCCCGGGTCCGAAAGACCTATTCCGATGACCATTTATCGCCGTAGCCGTCCTTGCGAACAGCGATCCTAATATAGGCGCGTTCGACGCGAAAGGGAAGGCGGGTTCGCGCGGGCTGGCGCGACAATCGGGAGGAGACGGAGATATATCCGCGACGCATCGCTTCGTGGGGCCGGGTGCGCCGGCTTCATTCAGCGCCCTGCCAGATGTTGGGCGCCGATGGCGGCGTCTGGCCCCTTGCGCGGCGATTTACGTCTGTCGATTTGGGCCGCGATAGGTCGCCCCTGCATGCGGAGCGCGCAACTTCGCTCCCTCCCCAAACAATTTGTGCCGCAAGGCGCCCTCATCGTAGGTCGTGCGGTATCGCGCGCGCCGCTGCAATTCGGGCACGACGATATCGACCACGTCGATCATGGTCTCGGGCCGAACCGCGAAGGCGAGATTGAATCCGTCGACATCCGTCGTCTGCGCGAAGGCTTCGAGTTGATCGGCGACCTCGACGGCGTCGCCGACGAAGACCGGCCCGGCGCCGCCGAGAGCGACATGCTCGGCCGCCTCGCGCACGGTCCAGCGCCGCGAGGGATCGGCGCGCGTCACGTTCTCCAGCGCCGTGCGGCCGGCGTCGTTTTCGACATGGGCGATCGTCGCGTCGCGGTCGAGTTGCGAGAAATCCACGCCGGTCCAACCGGAGAGTAGCGTCAGCGCGCCGTCGATGTCGGCGTAGCTCCGGTACTCGGCGTGTTTCGCGCGCGCCTCTTGGCGCGTCGCGCCGGTGACGATGGTGGCGAGCGCATAGACCTTCAGGCTGTCCGGCTTTCGTCCCGCCGCGACGGCCGCGGCGCGAACCGCCGCCACGCGCGGCCTCAACACCGCCGCGCTCGGCCCCGAAACGAACACGCATTCCGCGTGACGGCCCGCGAAGGCGCGGCCGGCGGGCGACGTTCCCGCCTGATAAAGCACGGGCGTGCGTTGCGGCGAGGGTTCGCACAGATGGATCGCGTCGAGCTTGAAATGCGGCCCCTCGTGGCGCACCGCGCGCACGCGGTCGGGATCGGCGAACACGCCGCGCGCGCGGTCGGCGACGACCGCGTCGTCGTCCCAACTGTGCTCCCAGAGCTTGTAGAGAACGGCCATATAGTCTTCCGCCAGCTCGTAACGGTCGTCATGGGCGGCCTGCTGCGGCCGCCCGGCGGCGCGCGCGGCGCTGTCGAGATATCCGGTCACGATGTTCCAGCCGATCCGTCCCTCGGTCAGATGATCGAGCGTCGACATGCGCCGGGCGAAGCCGTAGGGCGGCTCGTAGCTCAAGTTCGCCGTCACACCGAAGCCGAGATGGCGCGTGACCGCCGCCATCGCGGGCACGAGCAGCAGGGGATCATTGACGGGAACCTGCGCCGCGGTCGCCAGGGCGGCGCGGGCGTCGCCGCCGTAGACATCATAGACGCCGAGCACGTCGGCGAGGAAGATCCCGTCAAACAGCCCGCGCTCCAGCGTGCGCGCGAGATCGAGCCAAGGCCCCAAGCGGCAGTAATCGCGCGAACGGTCGCGCGGATGGCGCCACAGGCCCGGGGATTGGTGGACGACGCAATTCATCTCAAAGGCGTTGAAACCGATCCGCTTCTTCGTTTCGCTCACGCGCGGGCCCTATCGGTTCGGCGGGTCGGTCGAACTTACGCCCTCCGGCCCCCGGCGCAAATTTCCCCCGGCGGCGGGGTTGGCGGCCGCGAGCCCTCGGCATAGGCTGTGCATATCTGATCCGGCCCGCGGGGCGGCGGCGAACAGCAGGGCTCTAGATGACCGTAGTGCGTTGGCTGGCCATATTGCCGTTTCTCGGCATTCTCGTCGGCGTCGGCTTCGTCAATCGCGTCGAGCCGCTGGTGTTGGGCATGCCCTTCGTTCTCGCCTGGATCGTCGGTTGGGTCGTCGTCGGTTCGGCGCTGATGGCGATCGTCTACGCGCTCGATCCCGCCAACAGGCAGGGCGAACCCGTCGCGCGCGAGGACCGGCCATGAACAGCGCGCTTCTCATCATCGGTCTTGTCACGGCGACGGCGCTCGGCCTGGGTCTGGCGGCGCGGCGCGGCGTCAAAATGACCCTGGAGCAATGGACGGTCGCGGGTCGCGGGTTCGGCGGCGGGCTCGTGTTCCTGTTGCAGGCCGGCGAGATCTACACCACCTTCACCTTCCTGGGCGGGAGCGGCTACGCTTACGGAAAGGGCGCTCCCGCCTATTATATCCTCGCCTATGGCTCGCTCGCCTATATCCTGTCCTATTGGCTGCTGCCGCCGATCTGGCGCTACGCCAAACAGGAGCGGCTTGTTTCACAATCGCATTTCTTCGCCAGGAAATACGACAGCCCGGGGCTCGGAATCCTCGTCGCCATCGTCGGCGTGGTCGCGCTGGTGCCGTATCTCGTCCTGCAGTTCAAGGGTCTCGGCATCATCGTTTCCGTCGCATCCTATGGTTCGATCTCTTCGAGCGCCGCAGTTTGGATCGGCGCAGCGACGGTGACGGTTTATGTCATGAGTTCTGGGATGCACGGCGTCGCCTGGAACGCGGTGGTCAAGGACATCCTCATTCTCGCCGTCGTCGTGTTCCTCGGCATTTATCTGCCGATGCATTATTACGGCGGTTATGGCTCGATGTTTCACGCCATCGACGCCGCCAAGCCCGGATTTCTCACCTTCAAGCCGACGGGTCAGAGCGTGCTCTGGTTCCAGTCGACGGTGGCGTTGACGGCGCTCGGCTTCTTCATGTGGCCGCACGCTTTCAGCGCCGTGTTCACCGCCCGCCAGGAGCGGACCTTTCGGCGCAACGCCATGCTGCTGCCGCTGTACCAGTTGATCTTGCTGTTCGTGTTTTTCTGCGGCTTCGCGGCCATCCTCAAAGCGCCCGGCCTGACCGGCGGCAATATCGATCTGTCGCTGTTCAAGCTGTCGATCCAGACGTTCGATCCCTCGTTCATCGGCGTCATCGGCGCGGCGGGCGTGCTGACCGCGCTGGTGCCGGGTTCGATCATTCTCGTTTCGGCGGCGACGCTCGTCGCCAATGACGTATTGCGTCCGCTGACGCCCGGCCTCGCCGACGAAAAGGTGACGCTCGCCGCGCGCGGCCTGGTTCCCGTGATCGCGCTTGTCGCGGTCTATTTCACTTTACGGGGCGGCGAGACGATCGTGGCGCTGCTGCTGATGGGCTACGCCTTCGTCACGCAATTGTTTCCCGCTGTTGTCTGCGCGTTGATGGCCCGCAATCCGATGACAAGGCCCGGCGCGGTCGCCGGCATCCTGGTTGGCGTCGCGGCGGTCGCCTATGTCACGCTGACGCACAGCACCTTCGTAAGCCTGCTGCCGTTCCTTCCCGCCAAGGCCGGCGAGATCAACATCGGTTTTGCGGCGCTGATCCTGAATGTGGTCGCGGCGACTGTCGTGAGCTTGGCGACGCGGCCTTCCGCCGTCACGGCGGCGTCGCGCTTGGGCTGATGGGACGTTCAGGAGCCCATCGTCTCGCGGGCCTTCATCGTTCGCCGACCAGCACGCAACGCGGGGACCGTTGGGTTGCTCACCCGCGCCGCAGCGCCTGGCGCTCCAGCCAGTTGGCGATCTCGCGGCGGCGGGCCGCCGGCTCCCGCAACTCCGCGTCGATGTCGAAACGCCAGGCGATGTCGCGGCGGGCGGGTTCGGCCTCCAGCGTGAGGAGATCGCGCGCGTAGGCTTCGAGATCGGCGGGCTTGGCGAACAGGCCGTCGTCGACGAGGCGCTGGCCGTAGCGCCGGATCACAGCGGCGACGTCGGCGAGACTATATTCGGGATGATATTGCACCGCCCAGACGACGCTGGCGCCGACGCGGATTTCGGCCGCCTGCACCGCGCTCATGGCGTTGGTCGCGGTGACGGTGGCGCCCGTCGGCAGTGTCGCGACCTCGTCGGCGTGGATCGCGGGCGCGTCGAAGGCGAGCGGGCGGCCCGCGTGCAGCGGATGCGCGCGCCCGGCCTCCGTCAGCGTCACTTTGCGGGCGAAGGCGATCTCGCGGCCGCGCGGATTGGCGCGCACCTCGCCGCCTGCGGCGACGGTGGCCAGTTGCAGACCCCAGCAGGAGCCGAACATCGGCAACCCCAGCACGAAAACCGCGCGGGCGAACTCGACCTGACGCAGCGATTCCGGCTCGCGTAGGTGGATCGTCAGCGACGAACCGGTGACGGCGACGCCATCGTAAGAGTCCAGCGGCGCGGGGAGGCGCGCATCCGCCTCGGCGGGAAAAGCAATATCGATCGTGGCGTCGGGCGCCAGCTCGCGCAGCACAGCGGCGTAGCTCTGGCTCGGGCTTTGACCGGCGAAGCTTTCGATGCGCCGCCGCCCCTCGGCCGAATTGCCCTCCGCGACCAGCAGGCGCATCAACGCCCCCCGAGATCGCCACGGATGGCGGCGAGCGTCAGCGCCTCGAATTCGGCCACGCTGAGCCGGTGCGGATTGCTGGCCGCCGTCGGGTCGCGCGCGGCGTCGGCGGCGATCGCCTTGGCGTCGGCTTCCCTCACGCCCAGTTCCGCGAGTGTATGCGGCACGTCGAGCTTTTTGCGAAGGGCGAGGATCCAATCGAACACGGCGTCGAAATCCGCGCTCGGCAAGGCGAGCGCGCGCGCGAGCGCCGGCATTTTGGCGGCGATGGCGTCGCGGTTGGCCAGCATCACATAGGGGAACATCACGCCGTTGGTCATGCCGTGGTGCGTATCGTAGCGCGCCCCTACGGGATGCGAGACGGAATGGATGGCGCCGAGCCCCTTCTGAAACGCGGTCGCGCCCATCGAGGCGGCGGCGAACATGTAGGCGCGGGCTTTCAAGTCGGCACTGTCAGCCGCCGCGCGCGGCAGATAGGCGTCGACGATGCGCAGGCCTTCGATGGCGACGCCGTCCGCGAGCGGATGGAAGGCGTCGACGCAATAGGCCTCGAAACAATGGGCGAGCGCATCCATGCCCGTGCCGACCGTGAGATGGCGCGGCAGGCTGACGGCGAGTTCGGGGTCTTCGATGGCGACTTTCGGCATCATCGCGGGGTGGAAGATGATCTTTTTCTCGCGCGTCGCCTCGTTGGTGATGACCCCGGCGCGGCCGACCTCGGAGCCGGTTCCGGCGGTGGTCGGCACGGCGATGATCGGCGCTATCCCCTCGGAAGTCGCGCGCGTCCACCCATCTCCAACGTCCTCGAAATCCCACACGGGGCGGCTCTGCGCCTGCATGAAGGCGACGCATTTGCCAATGTCGAGCGCCGAGCCGCCCCCGACCGCGACGACGCCGTCGTGACCGCCGGCCCTGTAGGCGGCGACGCCGGCGGTGAGATTGGCCTCTGTCGGGTTCGGCTTGACGTCGGAAAAAACGGCGGCCTTGTTCAGCCGCTCGACGATGCCGGCGATGATCGCGGAAGCGGCGAGGCCCCTGTCGGTGACGACCAGCGGCCGGGCGATGGCGTGGGCGCGGCAGACGTCGGCGAGGTCGTCGATGCGGCCGATCCCGGTGAGGACGCGGGTCGGAAAGTTCCAGGCGCTGGTGAGAAAGGCGCTCATGCGGATCTCTTTCAGGGGCCGGCGCGGCCGCTTGCGGCCAAATACGCCGGCCGCCGCTCCAGCGCCAGAGCCCGGCGCTTCAGCTTCCCCGATGCGTCAACGTCAGCCGAGCCTTTCGGCCAGCGCCAGCAAGGCGCGGTCGCCGCCGCGCCAGCCGATCAGCGACAGGCCGATGGGCAGGCCGCGCCATTGCCCAAGCGGCAGGCTCACCTGCGGCAGGCCGGTCAGACCGGCGATGCAGGTGAGATCGACGATGCGCTCGCCCAGAGCGGCGGTCTGGCCCAGCGAGAGATCGCGCGGCGGCGCTGGAAATGGCGTCGTTGGCAGGCAGAGCGCGCGCCGCCCCCGGAGCAGGGCGTCGAGCCGGTCGCGCAACTTGGCGCGAAACGCCTGCGCCTTGCGCCGCGCCTCGGCCGGCAGGCGGCGGGCGTTGGCGATGGCGGCGGCCACGTCATAGGACAAGCGGGGATCGACGGCGTCGATCCAGGGGGCGAAAGTCCTGGCGAATTCTGGATGCTGGAGATGGACGTGATGGCCGTTCCAGGCGCGCAGGCCCTCCTCGGCGAGAACGATCGCCCGTGCGGCGCCGATGGCGCCCTTCACCCGCTCGACCGCCGGCCGCAACGCCTCGCGCAGT
>JAJYDD010000247.1 GCA_021777795.1 Pseudomonadota bacterium
GACCCGGCCGCCCTGGGCGAGATGCTCGTCATAAGGCAGAAGCTCGGCGTTCCAGGCGCGATCCGTGGCCTCGAACACGGCGCCCAGCCGGTTGGAGAGCGTCTCGTCGGGGCCGAACAGGCGGAAGTTGCGCCGCGCGGCGCTCGCCGCCATCACGTCGCGCAGATAGGCGCCGAGCGGCGCGATTGATCCCGCATCGACGCTGCCGGGCGTCTCGAACTTGATCGCGTAGTTGGCGATGTCGGGCAGTTCCAACTCGCGCATCAACAATCCGCCGTTGGCGTGCGGATTGGCGCTCATCCGCCGCGCCCCTTGCGGCGCCAGGGCGAGGATTTCGGCTTTCGGCGCGCCGTTCTCGTCGAACAGTTCCTCCGGGCGATAGCTGCGCATCCAGGTTTCGAGCACCTGCACATGCTGCGGCTTGCTCGCCATGTCGGCGACCGGCACTTGATGGGCGCGCCAGAAGCCTTCCGCCTTCAGGCCATCGACCTCCTTGGGGCCGGTCCAGCCTTTCGGCGTCCGCAGGATAATCATCGGCCAGCGGGGCCGCTCTTTGGCGCCGCCGCTGCGCGCGGCGGTCTGGATGGCGCGGATTTCGTCGAAAACGACGTCGAGCGTCTTGGCCATCAGTTGATGCATCGTCGCGGGATCGTCGCCGGCGACGATGTGGGGCTTGTAGCCGTAGCCGACGAACAGGCTTTCCAGTTCGCTCTCGTCGATGCGCGCCAGGATCGTCGGATTGGCGATCTTGTAGCCGTTCAGATGCAGGATCGGCAGCACCGCGCCATCGGTGGCGGGATTGAGGAATTTGTTGGAATGCCAGGAGGTCGCCATCGGCCCGGTCTCGGCCTCGCCGTCGCCGACGACGCAGGCGACGACGAGATCGGGATTGTCGAAGGCCGCGCCATAGGCGTGCGACAGCGCATAGCCGAGTTCGCCGCCCTCATGCAGGGAGCCCGGCGTATCGGGCGCGGCGTGGCTCGGGATGCCGCCGGGAAAGCTGAATTGCTTGAACAGCCGTTGCAGGCCGCGCGCGTCCTGCGAAACGTGGGGATAGACTTCGCTATAGGTCCCGTCCAACCAGGCGCTGGCGACCACGCCGGGGCCGCCGTGGCCGGGGCCGGCAACGAAGATCATGTCGAGATCGCGCGCCTTCAGCACCCGGTTGAGATGGACATAGAGGAAATTGAGCCCCGGCGTCGTGCCCCAGTGGCCGAGCAGGCGCGGCTTGATATGGGCGAGCGTCAGCGGCTTCTCGAGCAACGCGTTGTCGAGCAGATAGATCTGGCCGACCGACAGATAATTCGCCGCGCGCCACCACGCATGGGTCAGTTCCAACTCTCGCGGCGTCAACGGCCCCTCGGCGGGGCTAATTTTGCGAACTTCCGACATGCGGGCTCCTTCTCATAACGCGGCGCGCGCGTTCTCATTCCCTAAGGAATCATCGACAGTTTTGTCTCAGCCGCATGACGAGAGGCCTGCGTCAGCATACCGCGCTGGCCGCGAGCCTAACCGAAACGCCACTGCGGTCGTTTGATTCCGATCAGGCCATATTAACACATTGCATATGTGTTAATGTTCCTGAGGCGGGAACCCAAAATGGGGCACGCCCGCAAGCATCCACCGAAGGCAAACCCCGCGACGGACCTCACGTTCCGGCAGCGAGCGGCCCAGAACGCGCCGGACAGAGAGTGGCGCCCAAAACGCGCCGGACAGAGAGTGGCGCCCAAGCGGCTGAAAAACCGCGAGCCCGGATATGTCCCTCACCTACAGAACATCGCCCAAACAGACGTCTTGCACTTCACGCACATATCCGTCACCGCGCCGGCGATGGCGTGCAGATCCTGGCGCGAGGAGACCATCAGCGCCGGCATGTCGAGCGCCGTCTCTCCGTCGGCGTCGAAGGCCATGCCGCCGAGTTTGATCGAGGCCTTTTGCTCGGCCCCGTCTCGCCACAGCCCCAGCGCCACCGTCGCGCCCGGCGCCAGCGTCCTGATCTTCTGGGAAAGCTGCTTTGGCCCCGCGACGGCCTGGCCGTTGACGCTGGCGATGACGTCGCCGGGCTTCAATTCCGCCGCCGCCGGCGAGCCCGCGATGGCCGCCGTCACCAAGGCGCCCTTGGCGTCCGGCTTGATCTCGACGCCGAGCCAGCCGCGCTTGGCCTCGGGCTTGCCCCGGCAGGAGGCCTTGCGCTCATGCAGGCTGGCGAGCGCCGTCAGTTCCTCGACCTTGAAATAGGCCTGCGCCTTGGCCAGCGCCTCCTTCGTCACGCAGGCCCGGATGCCTTGGGTCGCCTGGGTCTCGAAATCGTCGGTCTGGCCGCAATAGCTCAGCACCGCCTCCTCGATGGCGAGGCTGCGCAGCCGACGCCAGAAGAAGTCCGACTGCTTCGCCGTCAGGCGCGAGAAATCGAGTTTGCCGTAAGGGACATCCTCGGCCCTCGCGCCCGAGGCCGCGAGCAACGTCAGGACCGCCGCCAGCACAAGCGCGCGCATAAAAACCCCGCTGCGATCAAGCCGCCATATTGCCGGCCCGTCGTCAGGGGTCAATGAGCACGCCTGGGTTCATGATCGCGGCGGGATCAAGCGCGCGCTTGGCGGCGCGCAAAGCCAGGGCGAACAGGTCCGGCCGCTGCTGGTCGTACCAGGGGCGATGGTCGCGCCCGACCGCGTGGTGATGGGTGATCGTGCCGCCGGCCGCCATCAGCGCGTCGCCCGCCGCGTTCTTGATCGCCCGCCACTGGTCGAGCAGAGCGCCATGCCGGCCGAGCGCATGGAACGAGAAATAGGGCGCGGGCCCGTCGGGATAGATGTGGGTGAAGCGGCAGGTCACTTCGCCCTTGACGCCCGTCGCCTCCAGGATGGCGCGCTCGACGGCGCTCGTCACCGCCGCGTGCAGCGCTTCGAAACGGTCCCAGGTGATCGCCGTCTCGAAGGTGTCGACGATGAGCCCGGCCGGGGTCAGGAACTCGCGCGAATACGGCATCCGGATGAAAGCGTTGCGCCACAGGCCGGCCGCCGCGTTCTCGGGCTCGGGTGCGCCGCCGTGGTCGGCGCAGCATTCGAGCGCGCGCGCCATCCAGGCGTCGAGCGGATGGTCGGCGCCTTCGAAAGCCAGCGCCATGATCGCCGACCCGCCGTCGCCGGCGCCGGTGTTATAGGCCTCGCGCGGATCGAGGATGCGGCAGTTGGAGGGGTAGAGCCCCGCCTGCGACAGCGCCCGCACCGCGCGCGCGGCGGCGAAGAAGTCGGAAAAGCGCAGGCTCGCGCCAGCGCGGAAGGTCGGCTTGGCCTGCACCCGCATCCAGGCTTGGGAGATCACGCCAAGCGTCCCCTCGGAGCCGATGAACATGCGATCCGGGCTCGGCCCGGCGCCGGAACCCGGCAACCGGCGCGACTCCAACACCCCCTTCGGCGTGACGACGCGCAGGCTTTCGACGAGATCGTCGATATGGGTGTAGAGGCTGGCGAAATGGCCGCCGGAGCGGGTCGCGATCCAGCCGCCGAGCGTCGAATATTCAAAGCTCTGCGGGAAATGGCGCAAGGTCAGGCCGTGCGGCTTGAGCTGGCGCTCCAGGTCCGGCCCGAAGGCGCCGCCCTCGATGAGGGCGGCCCGCGAGGTCTTGTCCACTTCGACGACGCGATTGAGGTTGCGCAGGTCCAGCGTCACCGACGGCCGGTCGCCGGCGTGCTCGACGCCGCCGCAGACGCTCGATCCGCCGCCGAAGGGCGCCAGCGCCGCGCCGCTTTCGCCCGCCCAATCCATCACCGCCGCAATTTCCGCCTCGTTGCGAGGATAGGCGACGACATCGGGCGCGACGGCGAAATCGCCATGAAGGGCGCGCACATAGTCGGGATAGGATTTGCCGTAGGCGTGCGCGGCGCGATCATAGGCGTCGCGGGAGCAGAAGGCTTCGAGCGCGGCGGGCGGGGCGAGGCGCGGCGCGGGCAGCTTCAAGTCTTCGAGCTTAGGCACGGGCACGGCGGCGAAATCGCGGGCGCCGAATTTCTCGTGATAGCGGCCAAGCACGAAGGCGCGCTCCTCGGCGCTCATGCCCTCGCCCTCGCGGCCCCAGCCATACCATTTCAGTCTCGCCGCGCCCATCGCGCTTCCTCCCATGATATCGTTGCGGGAAGTGTAGCCGAAGCGGCGCGGCGGCGCGAGGCCGGCTTGACTTCCCGGCGCTCCCGGCTATGTAAGCGCCACGCGCGCATCGGGGCAACTCGGGGCGCCTTCGTTATTCGCCCTAACGCGGTTATTCCGCCCTAACGCGCAAGGTTCGTCATGGCCAAGGCCGCCACGCTCAAGATCAAGATGCTCTCTACCGCCGACACCGGCTATTTCTACGTGACCAAGAAGAACGCCCGCACCAAGACGGAAAAGTACACGTTCACGAAATACGACCCCGTCGCGCGCAAGCACGTCGAGTTCAAGGAAACCAAGATCAAGTAAGTCCTAGCGAAGGACTTCGACAGCGAGGCGCCTTCGGGCGCCTTTTTTCGTTTGACGCGAGGGATCAGGATGACGGACGCTCACGACAAGCTGCTCATCGTCGATTTCGGCAGCCAGGTGACGCAACTCATCGCGCGCCGGGTGCGCGAGGCCGGCGTCTATTGCGAGATCGTCCCGTTCCAGAAGGCGGACGAGGCGTTCCGCGCCCTGAAGCCGAAAGCGGTCATCCTTTCCGGCGGCCCCGCATCCGTACCCGACGAAGGCTCGCCGCGCGCGCCCGACATCGTGTTCCAATCCGGCGTGCCGGTGCTCGGCATCTGCTACGGGCAGATGACGATGGCCGCCCAGCTTGGCGGCAAGGTCGAGAGCGGCCATCACCGCGAATTCGGCCGCGCCGAGGTCGAGGCGCTCGCCAGCAGCCCGCTATTCGAGGGCTGCTGGGCGCCCGGCGAAAGCCACGTCGTCTGGATGAGCCACGGCGACCGCATCACCGCCCTGCCCCCGGGCTTTGCGCGCATCGGCGTCTCGCCGAACGCGCCTTTCGCCGTGATCGCCGACGAGAAGCGGCGCTATTACGGCCTGATGTTCCACCCCGAGGTCGTCCACACGCCGGACGGGGCCAAGCTTATTGACAATTTCGTCCACGGCGTCGCCGGCCTCAAGCGCGATTGGACGATGGCCGCCTTCCGCCGCGAGGCGCACGAGGCGATCCGCGCTGAGGTCGGCAAGTCGCGCGTCATCTGCGGGCTCTCCGGCGGCGTCGATTCCTCGGTCGCTGCGGTGCTGATCCACGAGGCGATCGGCGATCAACTCACCTGCGTTTTCGTCGACCACGGCCTGATGCGCGCCAACGAGGGCGTGGAGGTCGTGCGGCTGTTCCGCGACCATTTCAACATCCCCCTCGTCCATGTCGAGGCGGCGCCGGAATTCCTGGGCGCGCTCGCCGGCGTCAGCGACCCCGAGACCAAGCGCAAGACGATCGGGCGCCTGTTCATCGAGACCTTCGACCGCGAGGCCGCCAAGATCGCCTCCGACGGGCGCGGGCCGGTGGAGTTCCTGGCCCAGGGCACGCTCTACCCGGACGTGATCGAATCGGTGTCGTTCACCGGCGGCCCCTCGGTGACGATCAAATCGCACCACAATGTCGGCGGCCTGCCGGAGCGCATGAAGATGCGCCTCGTCGAGCCGTTGCGCGAATTGTTCAAGGACGAGGTGCGCGCGCTCGGCGTCGAATTGGGCCTGCCGCCGGCCTTCGTCGGCCGCCACCCGTTCCCCGGCCCGGGTCTCGCCATCCGCATCCCCGGCGAGATCACGCCCGAGAAGCTCGACATCCTGCGCAAGGCGGATGCGATCTATCTGGAGGAAATCCGCGCCGCCGGTCTCTACGACCAGATTTGGCAGGCTTTCGCGGTTTTGCTGCCGGTGCGCACCGTCGGGGTGATGGGCGACGGGCGCACCTACGACCACGTCTGCGCCCTGCGCGCGGTGACGTCGAGCGACGGCATGACGGCGGATTTCTTCCCCTTCGACATGGCCTTCCTCGGCCGCGCGGCGACGCGCATCATCAACGAGGTGAAGGGGATCAACCGGGTGGTGTACGACGTGACCTCGAAGCCGCCGGGGACGATCGAGTGGGAATGAACTAGGGTGGATTCAGACCATCCCGCGCCGTGCCAGAAATCGCACGAACGCTCTGACTGACAAGGATTATTTTTCCCACCCCGTATCGCTGCATGTCACCCCAACCTAGTCA
>JAJYDD010000248.1 GCA_021777795.1 Pseudomonadota bacterium
GTGTTCCCGTCCGAGGTGTCCGACGCGCTGGCGGACCTGCCGTTCGCCCCGCCCGTGCTCAACGGCGTCTCGGGCAAGCGCGAATTGCACAACGACCAACGCAGCTATTTCGACGCGGGCGGCGTGGCGCGCTTTCCCATAATGGGCGCGGTGGCGGAGGCGCTGCAATCGAGGCGGATCGTGCGCGCCATCCACGAGGCCTTCGGCGCCGACATCGACGACACCTTCCTGCGGCTCGAATATGCGCAGGACGTCGATGGTTTCTGGCTGCAACCGCACACCGATCTCGGCGTGAAGAAATTCACCTGTCTTGTCTACCTCTCGGACGGCCCCGGCCACGAAAAGCTCGGCACCGATATTTACGAGACGCCGGACAAGCATTTTGGCGTGTCGCCGTTCAAGCGCGGCGGGGCGATGGTGTTCGTGCCCGGCGACAACACCTGGCATGGTTTCGAGAAGCGTCCGATCGAAGGCGTGCGCCGCTCGGTCATCCTAAACTACGTCACCCACGATTGGCGGGCGCGCGAGCAGTTGAGTTACCCTGAAACGGCGGTCCGCGTCGCCGGCTGAGCGGCTTGCCGCGGCGGACCCCACCGGAACGAGCGGCCAAAAGCGGTGATCGGCGCCTCGACGTGGCGCGAGAGCCCATGCGCGAGAGCGAAGGTGATCGGCATGCAAGCGAGCGTCACCATCAGGCCCGCTGCGGAGTCGAGCGCCGGGGCGGCGTGGCGGACAAGCGCATGGGCGAGCCAAAGCACCGGCATGTGGGTGAGATAGACCGCATAGGACGTTTCGCCGAAATAGCACAGGAAGCGCGTGTCGAGGCTCTTTCGCTCCGGCGCCCCCTGGGCGACGGCCATTAGATAGACGGCGACCGCCGCACAGATCAGCGTGTGGCCGACGAGCGTCATCGCCGGCGCCCCGAACGCGACGCCGAGCGCGAGCGCGGCTAACGTGAAGGCGAGGCTCAGCCAAAGCCGACCCCGCCAGTCCCCGCCGCCGTTCAGCAATACCGCCGCGCCAAGTCCGATCGCCAGGCAATCGGCGCGGCTGACCAGCAGCATGGTGGAGGCCTCGCCCGACGCGCCCAGGCCCATCAGGGCGGCGCGGGAGACGATAGCGAAGGCGATGACGCCAGCCAACATCGGCAGCCGCGCCCGGCGCGGCGTGAACAGCAGCAGCGCGGGCGCGATGAGATAGAACTGCTCCTCCACCGCCATCGTCCAATTCGGCGACAGCCATTCGCGGCCGATGTCGCCGGCCGTCGCGGAATAGATGTTGTTGACGAAGGCGAAATAGCTCCAGGCTGGCACCCGCTCGTCGCCCGGCAGCCCGACCCAGGCAGCGGCGGCCAAGCCAAGCGCGAGACAGACGAAATAGATCGGAAAGGTGCGAAACACCCGCCGCAGATAGAACACGGCCATGAAGTTGCTCGCCACGCCTTTCTCCAGCACGAGCCGCCCGACCAGCAGCCCCGACAGGACGAAGAAGCCATCGACCGCCACAAAGCCGAGTGCGGCGCGAGGGAAGCCGCCGCGTATTTCCGCAAAATAATGCGAGATGAGCACCAGCAGCGTCATCAGTCCGCGAAACCCGTCGAGCGCGGGATCGCGTCGCGATGTGAAATCCACGCTGACTGACATCCGCGTCGCCTCGCCCGGATCATTCCGTCGCGACAGGCTAGCGCAGGGAAGTTGGCCGGAGATTAAGCTGCCGCAGCTTT
Source organism: Pseudomonadota bacterium (assembly GCA_021777795.1). Lineage (GTDB taxonomy): Bacteria > Pseudomonadota > Alphaproteobacteria > Rhizobiales > Beijerinckiaceae > Roseiarcus. The sequence goes on from JAJYDD010000248.1 coordinate 1,724, forward strand.
TGCGAGGAAAAAGAACACATATTCCATATTGACAACGATTTGGAATTTTTGTTTCATATTGGCTGACGGGATGGGCGTCGACAGGAATGGCATGGGCGATTTGCAAGGCAAATATGCCGTCGTCACGGGCGGCACGCAGGGCCTCGGCGAGGCGGTGGCGCGCGCTTTCGCGAAGGCGGGCGCCGCGGGCCTCGTCATCTGCGGGCGCAACGCCGGCAACGGCGAGCGCGTGGCGCGCGAGATCAGCGACGCCGGCTGCCCGACCTTCTTCGTGCGCGCCGATCTCGCCGAGGTCGCGGACTGCCGCAAGGTGATCGCGGAGGCGGATCGGCGTTTCGGCCGCCTCGACGTCCTCGTCAACGCCGCCGCGCTGACCGATCGCGGCTCCATCCTCGACACCAGCGAGGCGCGCTACAACGAGATTTTCGACGTCAACATGCGCGCCCCGTTCTTCCTCATCCAGGACGCGGCCAAGCTCATGATCCGCGACAAGGTCGCGGGCTCTATTGTCAATATCCAGTCGATGTCGGGGCACGGCGGGCAGCCGTTCATCGCCGCCTATTGCGCCTCCAAGGCCGCGCTCGCCGGGCTCACCAAGAATGTCGCCCATGCGCTGGTGCGCCATCGCATCCGCGTCAACGGCCTCAACATCGGCCATATGGCGACGCCGGGCGAGGATCGCATCATGAAGACCTATCACGGCGCCAAGGACGGCTGGCTTGAAGAGGCGGCCAGATCAAAGCCGGTCGGCCGGTTGATCGACCCCGCCGAAGTCGCCCGCGCCTGTCTCTATCTCGCCAGCGACGAATCCGGCCTGATGACCGGCTCGAACATCGACTTCGACCAGAATGTCGTCGGCGCCGGCGACCCGCCGCTGGAGCCCTGAGACATGACCGCGACGCTCGATCTCATCGCCATCGGCCGCTCGTCGGTGGATCTCTACGGCGCACAGGTCGGCGGCCGGCTGGAGGATATGGCGAGCTTCTCCAAGGCGGTCGGCGGCTGCCCCACCAACATCGCCATCGGCACGGCGCGGCTGGGCTTGAAAAGCGGCCTCATCACCCGCGTCGGCGACGAGCACATGGGCCGCTTCATTCGCGAGCAATGTGCGCGGGAGGGCGTCGACGTGACGGGGATCAAGACAGACCCGGCGCGGCTGACCTCGCTGGTGCTGCTCGGCATCCGCGACGACAAGACCTTTCCGCTCATCTTCTACCGTGACAACTGCGCCGATTCCGCGCTCGACGAGAGCGACATCGACCAGGCTTACATCGCCAGCGCGAAAGCCGTCGTCGTCACCGGCACGCATTTCGCGCGGCCCAACACCGCCGCCGCGCAGAATCTGGCGATTTCCTACGCCAGGAAGCACGGCCGCAAGGTCGCCTTCGACATCGACTATCGCCCGAACCTCTGGGGCCTGGCCGGCCACGGCGCCGGCGAGGAACGCTACATCAAGTCCGAATCCGTCTCCAAGCGTCTGCGCCCGATCCTGGCCGCCTGCGATCTTATTGTCGGCACCGAGGAGGAGGTGATGATCGCCGGCGGCGTCGACGATCCGCTCGGCGCCTTGCGCGCCATCCGTGAGCAGAGCGCCGCGCTCATCGTGATGAAGCGCGGGCCGATGGGCTGCGTCGTCTTTCCCGGCGCGATCCCCGACAGCATCGAGGATGGCGTCAAGGGGCCGGGCTTTCCGGTCGAGGTCTATAACGTGCTGGGCGCCGGCGACGCCTTCATGTCCGGCTTTCTGCGCGGCTGGCTGCGCGACGAACCGCTGGAGACCTGTTGCGCCTTCGCCAATGCCGGCGGCGCCTTCGCGGTGTCGCGGCTGCTGTGTTCGGCCGAATATCCGACCTTCGCCGAGATGAAGCGCTTTCTCGACGCTGGCTCCCCGCATCGCGCCTTGCGTCATGACGAGGCGCTGAACCATATCCATTGGGCGACGACGCGCCGCGCCGAGTCGCCGCAGATCATGGCGCTCGCCATCGACCACCGCGCCCAGCTAGAGGCCATCGCCGACGAGGCGGGCGCTCCGCGCGAGCGCATCGGCGCCTTCAAGCTGCTGGCGGTCGAGGCGGCGGCGCGCGTCGCCCAGGGGCGGCCGGGCTTTGGCATGTTGCTCGACGGCAAATATGGCCGCGAGGCTTTGTTCCGCGCCGACGAACTCGGCTTCTGGATCGGCCGGCCGGTCGAGGCGCCGGGCTCCCGGCCGCTCGATTTCGAGTTCGGCGGCTCGCTCGGCGCCAAGCTGATCGAATGGCCGGTGAGCCATACCATCAAGTGCCTGTGCTTCTATCGCCCCGACGACAGCGCCGAGATGAAGGCGCGCCAGGAACGCGAGTTGCTGCGCCTGCACGACGCCGCGCGCCGGATCGGGCGCGAATTGCTGATCGAGATCATCGCCGGCAAGCATGGCCCGCTCGGCGATGATACGGTCGCGCAGGTGATCGCGCGGCTTTACGAGATCGGGATCAAGCCGGATTGGTGGAAGCTCGAAGGCCAGTCGCCGGCCGCCTGGGCGCGCATCGACGCGGCGATAGAGCAGGGCGATCCCTTGTGCCGGGGCGTCATGGTGCTGGGGCTGGAGGCGCCGGAGGCGGAGCTTGCCGAGGCGTTCCGCCTCGCGCGCGGCGCGGCGCGGGTGAAGGGTTTCGCCGTCGGGCGCACGATCTTCGCGGAGCCGGCGCGGCGCTGGTTTGCCGGGCAGGGGAGCGACGAGGACGCTGTGCGGGAGATGGCGGAGGCGTTCGCGCGGCTGTGCGGGCATTGGGAAAAGGTGAGGGCGTAGCGCCTCGTCGTTTCTCAAGGGGGCGCTCGTCGCCCTCACGCAATCCCCTCGCGCTCCAGCCGCAGCGCCGCCGCGCGCACGTCGGCGAAGCCGAGCAGCCGGGCGCGATTGACTGCGAGATGCCGGCCGAGGCGCAAAGCCTTGGCCTCGCACGACGCCCGCGCATCCTCATTCTCGATATGCTCGAACTCGGCGATATGGGCGAGGCCAAGGATGCGCCGGTGCATCTCGACGCCGGCGAAACCCATTGCGTCGATCCAGATGTCCTGCATCAGCGCGGCCAGCGCTTGTTCGGCGGCGAGAGCGTGGCCCTGGTCCTCGTAGAGCGCGGCGGGAAACAGAATGCCTTTGCGCTCGGTGCGCCACAGATGCGCGAACTCGGCGCGGAAACGGTCCCACACGCCCTCGGCGACATCCAGCGTCCAGGCGCGGAAATCGTCGCGCTCGCCGGGGCGGCGCTCGTAACCGCTCTGGGCGAAATAGGCCATCAGGAAATTGGCGATCAACATGCCGACATCGAAGCCGAACGGGCCGTAGCTGGCGAATTCCGGGTCGATGACGCGCGCCTCGCCCTCATGCGCCATGATCGAGCCGGTGTGCAGGTCGCCATGCAGCAACGTCTCGGCGTGGTTGCAATATTTGAGCTTCAACTGCTGCGCGGCGACTTTGAGATCGACGTCGGCGCGAAGCTGCGCCACGATCCCGTCGAGTTGCGGCGAGGTATGGCGGTTGAGCGGCGCGGAATAATAGGGGTCGGTGAACACCAGCGTCTCGGTGATGTCGCAGAGCGCGACATTGTCGGCAAACAACGCCACATCGGCCTTGCGCTCGGCGGTTTTCATCGACAGATCCGAGCCGCGAAACAGCGTGCGGGCGCAGAAGTTCCCGAGTTGGTCGGCAAGGCCTTCGTGCTTGACGCCGGCCTCCAGGTCGCGCCGCAAAATCCGGTGCGGCGTCAGATATTCCATGATGGTGAGCGCCTGCGCCTCGTCGAAATGATAGACGGCGGGCACGCGGCCGGGATCGCGCGCGGCCTGCCGGGTCAGCGCGTGATATTCGAAGAACGAACGCTTGAGCGGCAGCGGCCAGGCATCGCCGACGAGCCGCACATAGGGCAGCGCCTGCTTGACGATGACGCCGCCCTGTCGGCCCTCGACGATGAAGACGAGGTTGAGGTTGCCGTCGCCGACCTCGCGCACCCGCCAGCTCTCGGGCGGCGAGCCGAGGCGCTCGCTGAGATGCGCGCCGAGGCGCAGCGGTAGGGTCTCGACCGTCAGGGCCTGATAGGGCGTTTCGCTCATAGCCTTTTTTCGTTGTTCGCGACGCGCTATTGAGACGCGCCGCCCGCCATGATGGCGCCGTCGCGGCCGCATCGCAATCTATAGGAGGACGCCCGCATGACCATTGTCGCCTTTATTGGTCTCGGCAACATGGGCGGCCCGATGGCGGCCAATCTGGTCAAGGCCGGCCATGAGGTGCTCGGCGTCGATCTCGTGCCGGAATTGCGCGAGGCGGCGGCGGCGGCGGGCGTGAAAATCGCCGACATCGCGGCGGCGGCCGGCGCCGATGTCGTGGTGACGATGCTGCCGGCCGGCAAGCATGTGCTTTCCGTCTGGGAGAGCCTGCAAGCCAAACCCGGCGCGCTGTGGATCGATTCCTCGACCATCGACGTCGAAAGCGCGCGCAAG
>JAJYDD010000249.1 GCA_021777795.1 Pseudomonadota bacterium
GGCGCCGGCCGTGGCGAGCACCGCGACGACATTCTCCAGCGCCTGCCGGAATTGCCCGACGAAATCGCGCGCCTCGAACGCGCCTTGGGCGTTCCAACCGACTTGACCCGCGACATACACTTGGCGCCCGGACGCCGCGATCCCGTTGGCGTAGCCCCTCGGTTTCGCCCATCCCTCCGGTTGAAGAATCGTGTGCATCGGCGTTCGTCTCCATGAACTGCAAAAAGCTGGCGCGGCGCCGCCAGTCAGAAGGTCGATTTGGAGGCCAGGAGTTCGCCGTCGCCGCAGCGCCGCGGGGGGTCATCGCGAATCGTCTAATGGGACTTGTAGACTTCGCGCGCGACGATGAGTTTCTGGACTTCGGTTGCGCCCTCGTAGATCCGCAGCGCCCTGATCTCGCGATAGAGCGATTCGACGATTTCGCCCGAACGCACGCCGCGACCGCCAAACATTTGCACGGCGCGGTCAATCACCTGCTGCGCCATTTCGGTCGCCGTCATTTTCGCCATCGCCGCTTCTTTCGTCGTCGATAGGCCTTGCACATCGCGTCGCCAGGCGGCGCGATAGGTGAGCAAGGCGGCCGCGTCGATGGCGGTCGCCATCTCGCCGATCGCCGCCTGGGTCAGTTGGAGGTCGCCCAAGGCGGCGCCGAACATTTTTCGCGTGCGCACATGGTTGATGGATTCGTGCAGAGCGCGGCGGGCGAAGCCGAGCGCGGCGGCGGCCACCGAGGCGCGGAAAATATCGAGCGTGCGCATGGCGATCTTGAAGCCCTCGCCCGGCGCGCCGAGCCTGCGATGCGCCGGCACGCGGCAATTCTCGAACCGCAAAGTCGCCAGCGGATGCGGCGCAATCACCTCGATGCGTTCCCCGATTGAGAATCCGGGATCGCCCGGCAGCACGACGAAAGCGGAAAGGCCGCGCGCGCCCGGCGCCTCGCCGGTGCGGGCGAACACGCAATAGACGTCGGCGATGCCGCCGTTGGATATCCAGGTCTTTTCGCCGTTCAACAGACAGTCGTCGCCGTCGCGCTCGGCCGAGCAGGCCAGCGCCGCGACATCGGAGCCGGCGTCCTTCTCCGAGAGCGCGAAGGCCGCCAGCCATTCGCCGGAACGCACGCGCGGCAGAATCGCGCCCCGAAGCGCCGGCGAGCCGGCGACTGCGATGGCGCCTGATCCCAAGCCCTGCATCGCAAAGGCGAAGTCGGCGAGGCCGTCATGGAAGGCAAGCGTTTCGCGCGCCAGGCAGGCCTTGCGCGAATCGATGGTTGACGCATCGCCGTCAGGCTCAGCCACACAGGCGTCGAGCAGGCCGGCTCGCCCGAGCGCAGCCGCCAGCGTGCGGCAGGAGGCGTCGACGTCGTGGTGGTTGACATTGGAAAGCGCGCCTGCGGCCGCGAAGCGATCGAGCTGCTGCGCGTAATCGCGATGTTGGCGATCAAAGAACGGCCAGTCGAGATGATCGCGCGTCGGGGCCTTGGCGGACATGCTCAGTCTCCCTCGAACACCGGCTTGCGTTTGGCGGCGAAGGCTTCGTAAGCGCGGCGGAAATCGCCGGTCGCCATGCAGATCGCTTGCGCCTGAGCCTCCGATTCAATCATCTCGTCGACGCCCATCGACCATTCCTGGTTGAACATGGTTTTGGTCATCCCATGTGCGAACCAGGGGCCGTCGGCGAGGTTGGCGGCCAGTTCTCGCGCCTTGCTCTCCAGCGTCTCGGCGGGATGCAGGGCGTTGTAGAAGCCCCAGGCGAAGCCTTCTTCGGCCGACAGCGAACGGCCGGTGAAGAGAAGTTCGGCCGCCCGCCCCTGGCCGATGAGGCGCGGCAGGATGCCGCAAGCGCCCATGTCCGCCCCGGCGAGGCCGACGCGCGTGAACAGAAAGGCGGTCTTGGCCTGCGGCGTCGCATATCGCAGATCGGACGCCATCGCCAGAATCGCGCCGGCGCCGGCGCAGATGCCGTCGATCGCGGCGATGATCTGTTGCGGGCATTTGCGCATCGCCTTGACGAGGTCGCCGGTCATGCGGGTGAAGGCGACGAGTTCGTGCATCTTCATGCGCGTCAGCGGCTCGATGATTTCGAACACGTCGCCGCCGGAACAGAAATTGCCGCCCGCCCCAACCAGCACCACCGCGCGCACGTCCGAGGCGTAGACGAGATCGCGGAAAAGGTCGCGCAACTCGGCGTAGCTTTCAAAGGTCAGTGGGTTCTTGCGCTCCGGCCGGTTGAAGCGGATCGTGCCGACGCGGCCGTCTGGGCTCGTCTCCCAGAGGAAATGTCGGGCCTTGTGGTCTTTGAACGGGCGCAGGGCGTCGCGCATCGCTGTGGGGTGTTCGCTCGTCATTTCATGACCTCGCCGCCGGAGATGGAAAGCGCCTCGCCAGTCACGAAGCCGGCTGCTTCGGAGACGAGCCACAGCACGCCGCTCGCTACGTCCGCGGGTCGCGCGAGGCGGCCGAGCGGGATGCCCTTGGCCAGTTCGGCGCGCGCCTCGGCCTCCGTGCGGCCGGTCTTGGTCACGATGTTTTGGATCGCCGCTTCGAGCAGCGGTGTTTCAGTGAAGGCGGGGCACACGGCGTTGACCGTCATGCCCGTTCCGGCAAGCTCCAGCGCCAGCGCGCGGGTGAGCCCGATCACGCCATGCTTGGCCGCGCAATAGGCCGATACATAGGCGTAACCGCGCAACCCCGCCGTCGAGGCGACATTGACGATGCGCGCCTTCGCGCCGCTCGCCTTCAGATCCGGCAGCGCGGCTTGCGTCACCAGATAGACGCTCGTCAGGTCGGTTGAAATCACATGCGACCAGAGTGCGGCGTCCATCTTCGCGAATGGCGCGCTCGGCGCCTCGCCGGCGTTGTTGATGAGAATATCGACGGGGCCGAAAGCCGCGCGCGCCCTCCCCAGCCCGGCCGCGATCGCCGCAGCGTCGGTGACATCGAAGCCATCGAGAATCAGCGCCCGCCCTTCGGGCAGGCTCGCCGCGAGTGCGGCGAGCGGTTCGCGGCGCCGGCCCGCGAGGCTGACGCGGGCGCCCGCGCCGGCGAGCCCGCGCGCGATCGCGGCCCCTATGCCGCCGCCGGCGCCGGTGACGAGCGCATGGCGGTTGGTGAGATCGCTCGACATCATCGCCTCACTTGGTTGAAGTTTGCGCGGCGCGCGCGAGATTGGTCTCATATTGCGACTTGCCTGACACATATTGTTTGGGCCAGGCAATGTCGGTCAGACCCATTTTCGCCGCCTCGTGCAAGGCCCAGGCGGGATCGGCCAGATGCGGGCGGGCGACCGCGCAGAGATCGGCGCGCCCCGCCGCCAGCACGGAATTGGCCTGGTCCGCGTCCGAAATGGCGCCGACCGCGATGGCGCCGACGCCGACCTCGTTGCGGATCTTGTCGGCGAACGGCGTCTGGAACAGGCGGCCATAGACGGGCTTTTCCGCCTTCGAGACCTGTCCGGAGGAGCAATCAATCATATCGGCGCCGGCTGCCTTGAACATCGCAGCGAAGATCGCGGCGTCGTCCGGAGTGTTGCCGCCCTCGACCCAATCGTGGCACGAGAGGCGCACCGACATCGGCTTGTCGGCCGGCCAGACATCGCGCATGGCGCGAAACACTTCGAGCGGATAACGTGCCCGGGCTTGATGATCGCCGCCGTATTCGTCGTCGCGGACGTTGGTGAGCGGCGAGAGGAACGCCGACATCAGATAGCCGTGCGCGGCGTGGAATTCGAGCCAGTCCGCGCCGGCCTCGTTGGCGCGTCGGGTCGCGGCGACGAAATCCGCCTTGACATGATCCATGTCGTCGCGTTCCATCGCCTTCGGAATCTGGCTCTGCGGCATATAGGGCAGGGCGGAAGCCGAAAGTAGCGGCCATGCGCCTTGGTCCAGCGGTTGGTCGATGCCTTCCCATGCGACGCGGGTTGCGCCTTTGCGGCCGGCGTGGCCGAGCTGGATGGCGGCCTTGGCGGCGCTGTTCATGTGGATAAAGTCGACGATTCGCTTCCAACCCTTCGTCTGGGCGTCGTTCCACAGGCCCAGACAACCCGGCGTGATGCGGGCGTCCGGCGACACGCAGGTCATCTCCCCGAACACCAGAGCCGCGCCGCCGAGCGCCCTGGCGCCGAGATGGACGAGGTGGAAGTCGCCGGGAACGCCGTCAACCGCCGAATACATCGCCATCGGCGACACGACGATGCGATTGACGAGCGTGACGCCGCGCGCCCGATAGGGCGTGAACACGGGCGGCGCGGGCCGGCCGTTCGGCGCCACATCGAGGCCGGCCTGGCGCGCGAACCAACGCTCATAATCCTCCAGCCAGGCCTTGTCGCGAAGGCGCAGGTTCTCGTGGCTGATGCGCTGCGAGCGGGTCAGCATGGAATACATGAACTGCTCGGGTTCGAGCGCGTCGGCGTAGCGTTCGCCAACCACCTCGAACCATTCCATCGCGTTGCGCGCCGCATTCTGGATGCGCGCGACGTCGATGCGGCGGATCTGCTCGTAACTGGCGAGCGCGGCGGGGATCTGAGCGGCGTCATGGCCAAGCTGCTCGAATTGGCGCGCCAGTTCGATGGCGTCGTCGATGGCGAGTTTGGTGCCCGAGCCTATCGCGAAATGCGCGGTATGGGCGGCATCGCCCATCAACACGACATGCGAGCGGCCGTTGAAATGGCTCCAGGCGGCGCAGACCAGATGGTTGAAGTTGAGCCATTGCGAACCGCGCTGGTGGCGAGCGTTGGACATCAGCTCGGCGCCATCGAGCGACTCGGCGAACAGCGCCTCGCAGAAGGCGATCGAGCCTTCCTGGCCGAGCTTGTCGAGGCCGTGAGCTTTGTAAGTCTCCTCGGTCGTTTCGATGATGAAGGTCGAGGTGTTTTCATCAAACTTGTAGATATGGGCCTGGAACCAGCCGTGCTCGGTCTTGCGGAAATCGAAGGTGAAGGCGTCGAACAGTTTGCGCGTGCCGAGCCAGATGAAGCGGTTCGGGCGCACGACGAAGTCGGGCTTGAACACCTGGTTGTAGCGGTTGCGCACCTGCGAGGAGACGCCGTCGGAAGCGATGATGAGGTCGGCGTCGGGGAAGTCGAGGTCGGATTGAACCTCACGCTCGAAGGTGAGGCGGACGCCGAGTTGTTCGCAACGCGCTTGCAGGATGTTGAGCAGCTTCTTGCGTCCGATGCCAACGAAGCCGTGGCCGGTGGTGCGGATGCGCCGTCCCTTGAACAGCAGTTCGATATCGTCCCAATGATTGAAGGCGCTCTGGATTTCGGCCGCCGTTTGGGAGTCCCAAATCTTCATCGCCTCCATCGTGGCGTCGGAAAACACGACGCCCCAGCCGAAGGTGTCGTAGGGACGGTTGCGTTCGACGACCTCGACATCGTGGGCCGGATGCAGCCTTTTCATCAGCAGGCCGAAATAGAGACCCGCCGGACCGCCGCCGATGCAAACGATGCGCATTCAGCGCCTCCTTCATGCTTCAAGCGCATATATTTCAGACCTAAAATAGTTTGTCAAATTCCGCCGTCGCGCGTTCGCTCTATCTGGGGATGAGCGGTGGGATGCGCCGCGGCCATGCGCGCGACGCTACAGCGCCAAGCCATCGGATTCGAGCCCTCAACCCCGCCGGTCCGTGGCGATCGCGGCGATTACTTTGCCGAGCGCGGCGCGAAAGCCCGTAAGCTCCTGCGGCGTGAGGTCGGCCGCCGCACGGCGGTTGATTTGCAGCGCCTCCGCCTTCAGCGTCGCCTCCAACTCGCGGCCGCGCTGGGTCAAGCGGATGAGCACGCGGCGGGCGTGTTTGGGGTCGGGCGCGGCGGCGATGAGCCCGTCGCGCTCCATGCGCTTGAGGGTATTGGCGACCGTCGGTTGCTCGATGTCGAGTCGGCGGGCGATCTCGGATTGCGTCAGCCCCTCCTCCTCCCACAGCGTCAGCAACAGCGGGAACTGGCCGAGCGAGACGCCGTAGCCGGCCAGGCGCTGGTCGAGCGCGCGCCCGATGAGCCGGCCGGCGAGATTGAGGAGATAGCCGAGGCTCTTTTCACGATCGAACTCTTCGCTCGCCATTTGCCGTCCTCATTCGCCTGCGCAGCGCCGGCCTGATTACGGCAACCGCCAGCAGCGCGATAGCGAGCGCGATGTTCAGCGAGCCGGCGAC
>JAJYDD010000250.1 GCA_021777795.1 Pseudomonadota bacterium
CACACGCCCCGACGCCGTCGGGCGACGTCTCATGACAGCGCCGAGCCGGCGCTCACGACCTTGCGAAGGCGAGTAACGGCGCGATGTCATGATTGTCGGCGGCGCGCAGCGCGGCGACGTATCCGCTGAGCCGGATGCTCCGCCCCACTTGCGCCAGCCAACCCCGTGCCCGCCTGGGCGCCGCCGCGCGCGCTCAGGCGAGCGGCGCGATCAGGGTCAGCGACGGAAAGTAGGTTCGATAGCGCCCGACGTCGCGGGTAAGCAGCGGCAACCCGCCGACCGCCGCATGGGCGCCGATGAAAAAGTCGGGAAGAACTCCGCCCCGCGTCCCGCCCGATCTGCGATAGCGGGTGAATGCTTTTCCCGCCAGGAACAGCGCCGCCCGCGGGATCGCTGCAACTTCAAGACCCGCCGCCTCGACAAAAGCGTCGAGGTCTTCGATCCGCGCGTAGCGGACAGAGAGTTCGGCGTAGACCGCGTCGTTGATCAGCAAGGGTCCGCGTAGCGAAGCGGCTTCGAGCTGTTCGATCGACCACGCCGCCCAGCGCGGATCGTCGGTGACAAGGTCGAGCAGAACGTTGGTGTCAATCAGCGTCACGCCTCACCGCGCGTCAGCGCCAGGATCGCCTCGGTGCTGAGCCCCTTGCCGGCATGTCCGCGCAGCCGGGCGAAGCGGCTCGCTGGCCGCTTCTCATCCGCACGGACCAACACCACGCAACCATCGGCGGCGCGGCGGAACTCTACCTTGCTGCCGGGGGCTATCCCTAACAGGTCGCGCACCGGTTTGGGGATGGTCACCTGGCCCTTTGCGGTCACGGTCGTGCTCATCGGCGCCTCGGTAAGGATATCGTTCGGTTAGGTATTACCTCCGCTCGCCGCATGCAAGCGGACGGGTTGGAGATGGGGTTGACGAGGACGGCGGAGGAAACCCCGCGCGCAGATCGGCCGGTCCGGCAAAGCCTCTGGCGCAAGCGCCGCGATCGCGATCCCGGCCCGTCGTCCTTCGCAGGGCTGACGGCCCCGCTCGGCCTGCCGGCCAGGGAAGCTCCGCCGCACTTGTGCCGGCCCGCCCGCTCCGCGGGTCGGAGGGGGTCTTCGACAGGAAGACGAAGGACGGAAGAGGCGGGGCCTCGCGTCCAGAAAACCCCGAAGGAGCCTTTCATGCATCTCATCAAGGTCGATCCGCGCGCGCTGAAGGAAAACCCCGACCGCGCCCGGCAGACAAAATCCACGCCGCAGGCCGACGCGCTGCTGCTGGCGACCATCAAAGCCGTCGGCGTCGTGCAACCGCCGGTCATTGCGCCGGAAAGGGACGGCGGCAACGGCTACGTCATCAACGCCGGCCACCGCCGCGTGAAGCAGGCGATCGCCGCCGGACTGGAAGAGATCGACGTCCTCGTCGATGACGTCGCCAACGACAACGGCGCCATGCGGTCGATGATCGAGAACATCGCCCGCGAACCGCTGAACCCCGTCGATCAATGGCGCGCCATCGAGCGCCTGGTCGCGCTCGGCTGGAGCGAGGAAGCCATCGGCATCGCGCTCACACAACCCGTCCGCCAGATCCGCAAGCTGCGGCTGCTCGCCAATATCCTGCCTGCCATGCTGGAGCAGATGGCGAAAGGCGACATGCCGGAGGAGAAACAGCTTCGCATCATTGCGGCGGCCGCGCATGAAGAACAAAGCGAGGTCTGGAAAGCCCACAAGCCGAAGAAGGGCGATCCCCAGGTTTCGTGGTGGAGCGTGGCGAATGCGCTCGACCGAAAGAAGATGTACGCGCGCGACGCCAGCTTCGGCGACGATCTCGCCAAGGCCTACGGCATCGCCTGGGTCGAGGACCTGTTCGCGCCCGCCGACCAGGACAGCCGATACACGACCGACGTCGAGGCCTTCCTCGGCGCGCAGCAGGAGTGGATGACGAACCATCTGCCGAAGAAAGGCGTCATCGCGGCTGCCAACAATTTTGGACAGGTCGTGCTGCCGCCCAAAGCCGAGCGCGTCTACGGCAAGCCTGGCAAGGGCGACCGTGCGGCGATGTATCTCGACCGCGAAGGCAAAGTGCAGACGGTGCATTACCGTCTGCCCGAGCCGAAGGCGGCGGCCAAGACAGGCGCCAGCGGCGCAAACGGCGCAAACGGCAGCGATAGCGACCACGAGGACGGCGACCTTGGCAAGGCGCGGCCCGACGTCACCCGAAAGGGCATCGCGATGATCGGCGATCTCCGCACCGATGCTCTGCATGAGGCCTTGGGTCGAGCGCCGATCGAGGACGACACCCTGATGGCGCTGCTCATCCTCGCGCTCGCCGGCCGCAACGTCTCCATCCTGTCGGGCGCGTCCGACGAAGTTTATGGCGTCACGCGCATGGATCGACACGCCGCGCGGCTCGTTGCGCAGACCGGAGACCTGGCCTTTGACCGGGAAACGTTGCGTGTTGCCGCGCGCGCGGCGCTCATCGACACGATTTCGGCGCGGCAAAACCGCACTGACAGCGGCATCGTTGCAAGGCTCGCGGGCGCGGCCATCGGCGCGGACAATTTTCTCGTCAACATGGCGACGGAGGAGTTCCTCTCCTGCTTGTCGCGCGCTGCGCTCGAACGAGCTTGCACGGGAACGTCGGTGCTGCCGCGTCCGCGCGCACGGGACACGCGAACCGCGCTGATCGAGCGGTTCAAGGATGAGCGTTTTGTGCACCCGGCGGCGACGTTTGCCCCCGACAGCGCGGAGGTCGCGGTTTGGCTCGCCAATACCGACGATGCCGTCGGCGACGATGTCGCCGACGAGCGCGGCGAAGGACCCGACGCCGAAGCCGGCCCCGGCGGCTCGGAAGAAGACCGCGAGGCTGCAGAGGCCGAGGACGCCTATCGCGTCGCCGCCGAATAGGCCGCCCTGCCCTTTCCAAGCTTTCGCGCCGCCGCCGGTCTCAACCGGCGGCGGTCTCGTTTTCAAGTCAGGAGCCGCACAATGACACAATCCCTCGCCGCCGCCCCCGCATCGACCTTCGATAGTCAAGGACACCGCGGACGGAAGATTTTCCAACCCCCTTCTCTGGTCGCCGTTGCCGAAACGGACAGGCCCGTGATCGAATACGGCAAATCGTCCGAAGGCTTTCTCGTCGCCCGCGTTGGCGAGATCGCGTTCGCTATGATTCCCACCCGCACCGGCGGCTACTACCTCGCGACGGGATGGCGGATTTCTCGGCCCATGGAAGCTTGGACGCGAGCCGATTTCTTTGGCCATTCAGGCGACCTTGCCGACGAGGCAGCCTTTCGGGCGCGGGTCGAGGAGAACGCCGAGCATCAACGCGAGCGAAAAGCTCTCGGACGCATCCAAACTTTTCCCCGTGTGCATACGCCCTGGGGCGTCTCGCAAGGGGCGACTGTGTATGCGGAAGGCGTGATTTGTCATTCGACCGCAAGCCACGGCGGCTTTCATCTCTCCGCCGAGCGAAACCGCAACGTCCCTGCCCTGCTACGCGCGAAAGACGGCCATTACGAAGAGGATTCCGCCTGGGCGATAGTCGCGATCACGTTCCCGCGCCTGTTCACGAGTTTCGAGCGTCGCTGCGCCGAACGTACGATCAAGGACTTCTGGCCCGACGCCTGGGAAGCGATCTCTGGGACACTCCTCGCGCCCGGCGAATCCCACGAAAAGGATCGTCGCGCCTTCGAGAAGCAGCACGCCGGCGACTGGGTCGTCATTTCGGCGATCAACTCGCGGGCCCATTCCGGCAGGGTTGAAGTCGTCGCGACGCTCGGCGGCAAGCGCGGCGCGGACATCGAGCAGCGGCGGTTTCTTGTGCCCTCCTCCGAATATGCGGTTGGCCGCTTCGGCTTCGTAATCGATCCCGACCGGCACGAGCGCCATGACGGCGCGTCCTCTTTCGCGATTCCTCCACGGCGGGCGATGTCGTGAGGGCCGAACTCCGGGACCGCGAACGGCAACTCTATCGTGCGGAGGAGGCGCGGCGGCAGGTCCAGCGCCAGCTCGCCATGATCGATCGCCAGATTCAGCGCCGCATGGCCGCGCTGATCCCACGGCTTCAGGCGAAGTCGCCGCGCCATGATCGCGACACGCCGACGGAGGCATTCCTCGAATGCTATCGCACAAGCCTCGCCGCCCTCACGGCGGCGCGTCAGCCGGAGATCGACGCCCTGGCGCGCAAGCTCGCTCGCCAGGATCGCGCCTTGGCCGAGCTTCGTCAGCGGCGAAGTGCTCTCGATCACGCGACGCCGGAAGAACCGTCTTCGGTAACGGCGTCCCATGCGGCGTCCCGTCATTCTTCGCACGGAGTTTTCCGCCGCTGAGCGCCATGAGCCAGGCGAGCACGGCAGGGCCGATGATCCCCAGCGATAGGCGCCCGTTCTCTCGCCCCCTTGCCCCCCTCGCCTCGGGTCTGACGCGGTCCTAAACCGGCTGGCGTGCGCTTCAAGGCCGCTGGCGCGCCGCGTCGCGGCCGGGATCGCCGCGCTCGGCAAAGCCGGCCCGCACCCTGCGCAGGGCTGTCGCCCCGCTTGGTCGCAAGCCGGCCTCGCTCGCTTTAGTCATCCCGGACCCTGAAGCGCCTGCCGGACGCCGGTTTCTTTTGACCGCACCCGAGGCAAGGACGGCAAGGGCCGATCCGAAACCTCGGCAAATCGAAAGGATCATCCCATGGCCAAGCCTGCCCCGACTTCCGCCCGCTCCGCTCGCGTCATCCCGCCGCGCAAAGGCACGACCCTCGAAATGGTCCGCCTCGCCTGTCCTGACGCCGCTCAGGCCCTGCGCATCAGCGAGAGCTTCGGCCTCCCCGTTCTCGACAGCGACGACGTCCGCGACCTCCACGCGCGCCTGATCGTCGAAACCTGCGCCGCCTTGAGCGAAGGGCTCGGCGAGCGGGCGATGCGGATCCATCTCCAGCGCATCGTCGGCGCCTTCGTCGCCTCGGCGCATGGCGCCGGCCAATTCTACTCCCGCGCGGTCAGCGAAGCGCGCGACGCCACCGCCAAGTCGGCCAACGACCGGCGCGACGAAGATCTCGACGGCCCCGTAGGCTTCGACTCCGCCGCGCAGCGCAAGCGCGAATTCGCGGCCGATGTCGGCCTTCAGGCGCACGCCCTCAGAATGGCCGCCGAAGGGACCGTCGCCGCTTATGCCGAGATCGTCGGCGAGGCCTGGAAGCCGTTCGAGCGCCCGCACGACAATTCCGGCGCGAGCGTCGGCCGCAAGGCCGCCGAAACCCAGATGGCGGCTTTCGGCTGAGCCGCCGGGGCGGGGCTTCGGCCCCGCCTCTCCTTACATTTCGACGCGGCACGCGGGTCGGCCTCCCCAAAAGGAGCCGGCCTTTTTTCGCGTCGGCGGCAAGCTCGCGAACCCGCGAGGAGAAAAGCGAAATCGAGTGGCCGAAACAAAGACCGGAAGCCACCCGAAGTCAAAAACCGGGCACGTGGGAAGAGGGGGAAAGGCGCGAATGTGCCCGACATCGCAACCCCGTCCCGGTGGGCGGTCCTGCCGGAGACCGGCGGTCGCGCAACGGCTTTGCCGTCCTTCTCTCGCGTTGCGGCCCTTCGGGTGCGACCCCGTCGCTCTCTGGCTCGCGGACCTCCGTGACGGGGCCGCGATGGACGCGGCTCCGGCAAGCCGGAGAAGGATCATGAGCAGAAGTGAAACCAGGCCGCGCGCCGAAATTTACGCGCGCATCACCGACAAGATCGTCGCCGATCTCGCGCGCGGCGTTCGTCCCTGGGTCCAGCCGTGGAGTGCGAAGAACGCTGCCGGCCGAGTGACGCGACCGATTCGGCACAACGGCGAGCCCTATAGCGGCATGAACGTGCTGCTGCTCTGGTCAGAGGCGATCGCGCGGGGTTTTCAAGCGCCGACGTGGATGACGTTCAGACAGGCTTTGGAGCTCGGAGGCGCAGTCCGCAAAGGGGAGACCGGGACGATGGTCGTGTTCGCGAGCCGCTTCACCAAGAGCGATATCGACGCCTCGGGTGAAGAATCGAACCGGGAAATCCCGTTCCTTAAAGCCTATACCGTGTTCAACGTCGCGCAGATCGACGGGCTACCGGAAGGCTTTTGCGCCCCCTCCGCACCCGCTCGGGATCCCGTTGCGCGCATAACCCACGCCGACGCTTTCTTCGCCAACACC
>JAJYDD010000251.1 GCA_021777795.1 Pseudomonadota bacterium
GCAGGAATATGGTCGCCAGCAGCGCCTTGGCCTCGGGGTCGCCTTTGCCGGCGGCGCGCTCCAGCCATTGGCGCGCCTCGGCCGGATCCCGCTCGCCGCCTTCGCCGGAGAGCAGCATGCGGGCGAATCGCACTTGCGCCGGCGCCGAGTCCTTTTCGGCCGCCATTCGATACCAGCGTCGCGCCTGCTTGGGGTCCTGCTCGACTCCGGAGCCGGAGGCGTAGAAAGCGGCGATATTGATGGCGGCGATGACGTGCCCGCCCTCGGCGGCCTTGAGGAAATAGCGGGCGGCGTCCGGCAGACTCTGGAAACTGCCGTCGCCGGTGGCGGCGAAGCGCCCGGCGATGAACTGGGCCTGCGTGTCGCCGTTGTCGGCCGCCATGCGGTACCAGATTTCCGCCTCGCGCAGATTGGGCTCGCGCCCGTCGCCACGGCTATAGAGTTCGCCAAGCGCCATCATCGCCCGGACATGGCCGCTCTTGCCGGCGGCGCGCAACATCGTCTCGGCGCGGTCGAGGTCGCGCGGCGCGTCGTCGCCGGTGTGCAGGATCATGCCGATGCGATATTGCGCGACCGGCTCGCCCGCTTCGGCGGCCGCCCGGAACAGATCGACCGCGCGCGCGCGGTCCATAGGACGCACGAGCCCGTCGTAAAGGATCGTCGCCAAAGCGGTCTTGGCGCGCACATGCCCGAGTTCGGCCGCGCGCTCGTAATGGTCGGCGGCGCGCTCCTTGTCGATGGGCGCGCCAAGGCCGCGAAAATACATGTCGCCGAGGCCGAACTCACCGCTCGCGCGGCCGTCGGCGGCCACGCTTTCCAGCAAGACTTTGGCGCGCTCCGGATCTTGCAGGCCAGTGCGCGCGCCCAGATAAAGCATGGCGAGCAGTTCGGCCGCTTCGATATTGCCGCTCGCCACGACCTCCTCAAGCAGCGCTCGCGCCCGCTTGGCGTCGGCTTCGACTTTCTCGCCGTGGGGATAGAACAAAGCCGCCAGACGGTCGGTTTCCGGCGAATCCGGTTCGCGCCGCGCCTGGCGGAAACGGGTCGCGTCATAATCGGCCGCGCCGGACAACAGCAGCTTGGCGAGTTCCAGCTTGGCCTGGAGATGGCCGCACTGGGAGGCCTGCTCGTACCAATGAACCGCCTCGGCGAAGTTGACGAACACCCCCCTGCCGTTGCGATAAAGCCGACCGATGAGGAACTGCGCCTCGCCGTCGCCATCGCCGCGCTCTGCGGCTTTGCGCCAGAATTTGAGCGCTTCGACATAGCGGCCGGCGGCGAAGGCGGCTTCGCCGGCCTTCAGCGGGCCGCCGAGCGCCTGCGCGCCGCGCACGCGAAGGCCGGATAGGAGCCAGGGAGCCGCCATGCGGTCAGGGCTCCCGCATGGATTGGCCGACGCCCCGCATCAGCCCGCCCATGACATAGTTCCAGATCGAGCGCGAGCCGACCTTGATGTCGGCCGTCAAGGTCATGCCGGGCAACAGCCGGGTGGTGGCCGGCACGTTGACGAGCTTGTTGCGGTCGATCGTGACATCGACGTTGAAATAGGGCGCCACCGGCTGGCCGTTCAAGGTCGAGAAGGAGCTGTCGCTGATCCATTTGACCGTGCCTTCGAGCGTGCCATATTCGGTCGATGGGAAGGCGTCGACCTTCAAATCGACGGTGTCGCCAGGCCTGACGAAGCCGATTTGCGCGGCTTCGACCTGCACGAGCGCGTCGAGCGCGTTGCGCACCGACATGAGCGTGATGACCGTCGTGCCCTGCTGCACGACCGACCCGACCGACATGTTGGGCGCGACCGACAGCACGGTGCTGTCCTCCGGCGCGACCCAACGCACCAGTTCCTGATGTTTCAAGGCCGAATCGAGCTGCGGCAACGCGGTCTCGAGGGTGTTGCGCGCCGTCATCAGATCCTGCGAGACGGCGGCCTTGAATTGCTCAAGGAAGGCTTTCTCGTCGGCCTGGGTGGAGGCCAGCGTGTGCTCGGCCTCGACGCGGCTGTTGTGCGAGAAATCCGCCTCGCGCTGCGTTTCGATCTTGGCCTGCGTCGCCGTCAGCAGATTCAGCATCGAGCCGGTGCCGTGCTTCTCCAGCGTGATGCGCATCTTCTCGATTTCGGCGTTGGCCTCGGCCTCCTTGGAGTAGCGCGCCTCATCGACCTTGTACTTGTCGATCGTGGTGCGCAGGGTCGCGATCTTCTGGTCGTAGCTGTTCAAGGTCGCTCTGTACTGCGCCATCTGCTGGCGATAATATTCGAGACTCTCGCGCTGGAAGCGCGCGATCTGATCGTTCGCCGGCGCCGGATAGGTGAGCGGCGTCAGGTCGATAAGCGCCTGATCGCGGGCGATCTGCACCCGCAGCGCGTCGATCTGGGCGCGGAACTGGTTGACCTGAGCCGTGGCGAAAGTCGGATCCAGCGTCGCCAGCATCTGCCCTTTGCCGACCCGCTGGCCTTGCTTGACGTCGAGGCTGCGAATGACCGAAGGATCCAGTGCCTGATAGACCACGGGCGGCTGATCGGTCTCCAACGCGCCGGTGGCGCTGCTCACCACCCGATCGATGTGCGAGACATACATGAAGAAAATGCCGACCAGCAACGCGCCGAGCATCACGTGGATCGTCATCCCGGCGGCGCGCGGATAAGGCTGCTCCCGCCGCGCCGCGACCTCCGATTGATATTCGCGCACGACCGCCAGCGACACCGCGCGGCGGTCGCTTTCGCGGCGCGCCAGGGATTTACGAAACACGGCTAGGCCCTCGTACGGCGGCGGGCGGGTTCTGAGCGGTCGCCATATGCCGGTTCTGCTGCAGCCAGAGGCTGCGATAGATCTCGCAACGTTCAAGCAACTCTTCGTGGGTTCCGATGTCCTCGAACTTGCCGCGCTCAAGCACGAGGATGGCGTCGGATCTCACCAGCGACGAAAGACGATGCGAAATGACGATGACGGTGCGCCCCTGCGCGATGCGACGGATGTTGTCGTTGACGATCGCTTCGCTGTCTGGATCCAGCGCGCTGGTCGCCTCGTCGAGGATGAGGATGCGCGGATCCAGGATCAGCGCGCGGGCGATGGCGAGGCGCTGGCGCTGGCCGCCGGAGAGATTGGGCGAACCTTCGTAGATGTGGGTCTCATAGCCACGCTGCAGACGGTCGATAAACTCCTCGGCGCCGGCGAGCCGCGCCGCGCGCACCATCTCCTCGAAGGTCGCATGCGGCTTGGCGGCGGTGATGTTCTCGCGGATCGTGCCGGAGAACAGGAAATTCTCCTGCAACACGACGCCGAGATTGCGCCGCAGGTGCGCGACATCATATTCGCGCACGTCGACGCCGTCGATTTTGATGAGCCCCTCGTAGTCCGAATGCAGGCGTTGCAGCAGGCGGGTGACGGTGGTCTTGCCGGAGCCGGAGCGGCCGACCACGCCGAGGGTCCAACCGACCGGCGCCTCGAACGACACGCCGTCGAGCGCGTAATTGAGCGCACCGTTGTATTTGAAGCGGACCCGCGAGAATTCGACATGGCCCTGCAAGGGGCTGCGCACGCCGTGGCCGCCACGCCCCTCCTCCTTGGGCTGCGCCATGAGCGCGGACACCAGATTCACCGCGACGCGGGCCTCGTCGTACTGAGTGATGAGCTGAGCTATCTGCAACAGCGGGCCCTGTACGCGGCCGATGAGGATCATGAAAGCGAAGAGATCGCCGATCCCGACGGGATTGTTGGTCGTCATCGCCTCATAGACGCCGACCGCCAGCGCGCCCGACATCGAGAGCTGCGACAGCGGCCGAACGACGGCCAGAATCACCGCCGATATGTGGCCGGCGTTGAACAGCGCGTCGGTGACCCGCACGGTCAGCACGTCCCAGATGGCGCGCTGGCGCGTCTCCAGCGCCAGTGATTTGACGGTGCGGATGCCGGCCAGGTTCTGATACAGAAACGTGCCCTTGGCGACTTCCGCGGCGACGACCTTGCCGGTAGCTTCGCGCACCGAAGGCAGCATCAGCACGAGGAACAGCACCATCACGCCCGACATGCCGAGCACGATGAAGGTCAGCAACGGGCTGAAGGCGAACATCACCGGCAGCATGATGAACAGCGTCAGCGAATCGAGGGCGGTGCCGAACCCCTGCTCATTGATGAAGCGGCGGATCTTGTCGGCCTCGCGCACGTCATGGGTGACGCTTCCGACGGGAGTACGCTCGAAGTAGTCTATCTGCAGGTCCAGCAATTTATCGAAGATATATTCCGACATGCGCGTGTCGACGCGCGCGGTCACAATCTGCAACAGATAGTGGCGCAGATAGAGCAGCACCGCCTCGACTATGAACAATATGAACACGCCGACGCAAAGCACCGTAAAGGTGTTGAAGGCGCGATAGGTCAGCACTTCGCTGGTGAGGATGCGCCAGAAGATCATCGGCGTCAGCGCCAGAAAACTGAGGGCGATGGCGCCCAGCACCAGATCGCGCAAAAGCCGCTTCTCGCGAAAAAACAGCGCCATTATGAGCGGCCAGCCGAACGGCTTCTCTTCGTCGAGCAGCTTGTACTCGCGCCGCACGATGACGACGTCGCCGGACCAGATCTCCTCCAACCGCACCTGATCGATCGCCACCGCCGAGCCTTCCTCGGCGTCGGGATCGCGCAGCTTCACATACGGGATATTGCCGTACGTCACGACCTCCGAAAGGATCATCGCTTCGCCGGTCTTCAGCTTGATTATGGCCGGAAGCGCCTTCTTGAGATGCTTGAGGTCGTCCCACCGCATTTGGACGAACTTGGCCTTCAACCCCGCCTGCCGGGCGCACATCAAAAGCTCCTGCTCGTTGACGCAGTCGCCGCCCAGAAGATTGTCCTTGATCAACTGCGGGATCGTGAGGTTGAGCCCGTGCGAACGCCCGACGATGGCCAGGCAGCGCAACCATGTCGGCGACCCCGGCTTGGGGTCCTCGCGATCGCCGCCGAACTTTAGCGCCTTCATGTCCGACTTCGCCTCCTATTCGGCGCGCTCGCCCTCATGGCGCGAACAGCCGAAACCAACACAAACCTAAGCCCCGACCACGGCGGGACGATGACTTGCGGCGGGCCGCTCGGCCCGCGTAAGGCCGTCGTCAACAGGGCCATCGTCAGCAAGGGCTATGCCCAGGACATCCAGCATCCGATTGACGCAGGCGCTGATGTCGAAATTCGCCACCGCGGTCTCCCGCGCGCGCTGCGACAACCGCGCCCGCCGGGGCGCATCGCCCAGAAGATCGCACACCGCCGCCGCGAGCGCATTGGGATCGTGGAACGGGGTCAGCGCGCCGTTTTCATCATGTTCAATAACGTCGCGAACCGGGGGCGTGTCCGACGCGACGATCGCGCATCCCGCCGACAGTGCCTCGATGCACGACCAGGACAGCACGAAGGGATAGGTCAGATAGACATGCACCGACGACACCTGCATCAGCGCGCGCAAGCCCGCGTGCGGCAGGCGGTCGAGGAAATGAAGGCGCGACAGATCGAGCCGCGGCAGCGTCTCGCGCAGGCAATAATGCTTCCACTCGCCGCCGTCGGGCGGCGCATTGCCATAGGAGGCCTCCTCGGCGCCGACGATCACGATATGGGCATGGGGGCGCGCGCGCAGGATCTCGGGCGCGGCGCGCATGAACATGTGAAAGCCGCGCATCGGCTCCAGCCCGCGCGCAAAATAGGTGACGACCTCGTCGCGCCGGTCGAGCCGCAGCCCGCCGGGCAATGTAAACTTCGCGGCGGGATCAGGCGCGATCCACGCGGTGTCGACGCCTTCGTGCGCGACGTGAATCTTGGGATGGAACTCCGACGGGAAAGTCGATCGCTGCCAGGGGGTCGGCGAGACGCCAAGATCGCACTCGGCCAGCGCGATCAGCGAGTTCGCGTTCTTGGCGTTGAGCCCGACGAGCCCATCGACGCCAAACTGGCCGGTCTCTAGATCGAACCCCACGTCCTGGCCTTCCGGTCGATAATAGAACTCGCAATATACCGCCAGGCGCGCGCCGGGAAATACGGAGCGCAACGGCAGTGTCTCGCCCCATCCGCAATGCGCGAACATCAGATCTGGCTCGAACCCCTCGTGTTTCAGTTTCAGCGCCGCAAACATCACCTGCTCGGCGCGG
>JAJYDD010000252.1 GCA_021777795.1 Pseudomonadota bacterium
CGCCCCGCGCGCCGGCGCGCCGCGCATCGCGCGCCCGACATGCGAGAAGCCCGCCTTTTCCAGCACCCGCCGCGAGGCGACGTTGCCGACTTGCACGCTGGCGTCGATTTCGGCGACGCTGGACAAAGCGAAAGCCGCTTTGACCATCGCCGCGACCGCCTCGGTGGCGTAGCCGCGGCCCCAGACTTCCGGCGCCAGCGCATAGCCCAGCGTCAGCCGGTCCGCGCCGCGCCGCTCCAGGCTGATCGCGCCGACCGTCTTGGCGGGGGTCTGGACCGGCGCCAGCGCCAGCGTCAACTCGCGGCCGAGCGAATTGGCCTCGCGCGCGGCATAGACAAAACGTTCGGCGCTGCCCTTGGGATAGGGATGGGGGATGCGCGCCGTCCAGCGCGCCACCTCCCAGTTGGAACAATAGCGCTCAATGGCGGCGGCGTCGCTGAGGCGCGGCCAGCGCAGCCAGAGCCGCGCGGTCTCCAGCCGGAAAACATCGTCCTTGGCGATATCGGGAAACATGTGGGCTCCGCTCGGCAGGCTCGGATTCAAGATTCGGGCCGAAACGAGAAAGGGGATGCGCTGTGCATCCCCTTCTCGCAGGCTTGGCCTGCCGGACGGTGGAAAGGCTGGCTTTCCGTTTTGGCTCGCGAGAGCCGAGATCCGTCCGCGGGGATGAACGCCGCGGCGGGTCTCGTTGATCCCGCCGCTATTCCGCCGCCTGAAGGGCGACGATGGATACGTATTGCCGGGTGGATTTCTGCTCGAAGAGCACTTTCCCGGCGGCGGTGGCGAAAAGCGTGTGATCGACGCCCATGCCTACGTTGCGCCCGGCGTGATATTTGGTGCCACGCTGGCGCACGATGATATTGCCGGGAATCACGGCCTCGCCGCCAAACTTCTTCACGCCGAGACGGCGGCCGTCGGAATCACGACCGTTGCGCGACGAGCCGCCTGCTTTCTTATGAGCCATCGTTCCATCTCCAAAGGTCGCGCCGACCTTCCGGGAAGGTCGCGCTGTATATCAAATTCCCTGCGAAGGGAAGGATTAAGCGGCGGGCGCCTCGGCGGCCGGGGTCTCGCTCTTGCTCGCGCGCTTGCCGTCCGCGCCGACGATGTCGACGATGCGCACGATGGTGAGATCCTGCTTGTGGCCGCGCTTGCGCTTGGAGTTCTTGCGGCGGCGCTTCTTGAAGGCGTAGACCTTGGGGCCGCGCGCCTGCTCGACGATCTCGGCCGTAACCGTGGCGCCCGCGACCAGCGGCGCGCCGACATGGTGGGCCTCGCCGTCGAATAGCGCCAGCACCTCGCTGAAGGTGACCTGAGCGCCCGCCTCGCCTTGCAGCAGCATGACGGTGATCTTGTCGTCGGCCGCAACCTTATATTGCTTGCCGCCGGTCTTGATGACTGCGAACATCTTTCTGTTCCCGTGTTCGTCCCGGCTCTACGCGAGGGCTCGCGCGGCCGGCTTCTTGTGCAGGTTGTGCCCGGTCTTGCGGCGCATGCGCGCACAAAACCTCGCGCGACGTTCGCCGCGCGTTAAGCTCGCGTGCCATAGAGGGGAGCGACGGAACTGTCAATCGGGCCGCTAGACATGACGCATACGGAATACACGCCATTGACGTGCGCAATGATTGCAGCGACATTTCACCGATGTCGCATGTGTGGCCGCCGCTGCTCGTCTTCTGCGTGATGCTCGCCGCCACCGGCGTCGGCTTCTACGCCAATTCGAAGATCGCCGAGCGGCACCGCACCACCGAATCGATCGAACTCATCCATCTGGCGATCACGCTTCAGGTGACCTTCACCGCCATCGTGCTCGGCTTGCTCACCTCCTCGGTGAAGCTGGGGTTTGAGACCGCCTATCAGGCGCGCGGGCTCTATGCCGGGCAGCTCGCCCAGCTCGACCGCTGCCTGCGCGATTATGGCCCCGACAGCGCCGCGATCCGCTCGGAACTGCGCGCCTACACGGCCGCCGTCATCGCCTCTACCTGGCCGAGCGAGCCGCCGCCGCAAGGCGTCGCCTATCCCAGCACCAAGCATATGGCGCAAACTGGCGAGAACGAGACGCTCGCCAACATTCTCAACGGCGTCGGCCTCTCGGTGCGCGCCCTGCAGCCCGCCACCCCGCTGCATCGCGCCATCGCCAGCGCCTGCGTCGGCGATTACGGCGACGTGCAGCGCAGCCGCTGGGCGGTGATCGAGGGCCTGCACGGCGCGATCGCGACGCCGTTCTACTGGGTGCTGGTGTTCTGGCTGTCGATCATGTTCGGCTGCTTCGGCCTGCGCGCGCCGCCGACGCGGCTCAACGTCATCGTCATCGTGATGTGCGCGATCTCGGTCAGCAGCGCCATCTTCGTCATCCACGATCTCGACTTTCCCTATGGCGGCCTGTTCGGCGTGCCGAGCGAGTCGATGCGCAACGCGCTGGCCGACATGATGCGGTGATTCACTTCGCCGTCGTCGCCGTCCATTCGACGATCGCCTTCGCCGCCGCGTCGAAAGCCTCGCTCAGCCCGTCGGCCGCCTTCTCGCCATCGTCGGCCGAGCAGGGGGCCTCGCCGTGGAACAGCTTGGCCGCGATCACTTTGCCATCCTTGCCGACGAGCCGCGCCGAGAGATCCACCACCGCCTTCTTGGCGAAGAGATCGACCTCGAAGCGCCTGAGATCGAGCATGAGCTGGAAATCGGGCTGGCCGGAATCGAAGACGCGGCTCACGGAGCCGCCGAGATGCGCGTTCTCGAACCCCTCGACCAGCTTGATCTGCACGATCTTCGGCGTCACGTCGCTCCATTGCGCTTCGCCGAGAACAATCGGGCCGTCGGCGCTGGCGCGGCTCATGATCTTCTGGGTCTGGAAGGCGACGGGGGCGGAGACGTCGGCGACGGCGACCTGTCCGGCGGGCGGCGCGATGGCGGGAAAGTCGGTCGGGGCGCGAAGGGTGAGGAACTGCGGCGGCGGCGGCTTCGGGCCGTTGCCGAGGAACTTGTCGAGCCCGGCGACGATGCCGTCGAGCTTGGCCGAATTGCGGCCGAGCGCCTTGGCGAACGTATCGACGTTTTTGAAAATGTCGTTGAGCGGCGCCCGGTTCTCGTTGACCAGCGATTGCAGGTCGGCGAGCGCCGTGCGCGCCTGCTCCAGCAGCGGGGCGACGGCGCCGGCGCGCAAGATCGCCCCCGGCCGCAGCAGCGGCGCATCGGCGCTGACGCCATAGATCGCCACCACCGTCGTCCCCAGCAGGCCCTGCGCCTCGACGCCGACCTTGGCGTCGGCGCGGATGGGCGCAGCGACTTCGACGGCGAGATCGGCGTCGACGACGTCGGCGCGGGCGGGGTCGAAGGCGATGCGCGTCACCTCGCCGACGCGCACGCCGTTGAACAGCACCGCCGAGCCCGGCCTCAGGCCCGTCGCCGAGCCCACGAACTCGACCTTGATCGCGCGCGTATTGGCGAGGCCGCCGGCGGCGTGAATCCAATAGGCGAACAGGAAGCCGCCGACGATGACGGCGACCGCGAAGGCGCCGACGATGATGAAACGGACCCGCGTCTCCATGCGCCCTCCTTCATGCTAGAGCCGCGCGACCGCGCGCGCCGCGAAAATAGGCCCTGATCCAGGGATGATCGACGCCTCGCACCTCAGCCAGCGGCCCGATGGCGACGATCTTTCCCCCATAGAGCGCCGCGACCCGGTCGCAGAGCGAATTGAGCGAATCGAGATCGTGCGTCACCATGAACACGGTGAGGCCGAGCGTGCGGCGCAACGTGCGGATGAGGTCGTCGAAATCGCCGGCGGCGATGGGGTCGAGGCCGGAGGTCGGCTCGTCGAGCAGCAGCACCTCGGGATCGAGCGCCAGCGCGCGGGCGAGCGCGGCGCGCTTGACCATGCCGCCCGACAGCTCCGCCGGGAATTTGCGCGCATCTTCTGCGCTCAATCCCACCATTTCGAGCTTGGCGATGGCGACCTCGCGGCGGAAGGCGTCGGAGCCGCCGAGATATTCGCGCATCGGAAATTCGAGGTTCTCCAGCACCGTCAGCGAGGAGAACAGCGCCCCCTGCTGGAACAGCGCGCCGCAGCGCCGCCCGATCTCGCGCGCCGAGCCCGGCCCGCGCACATGGCCGAGGATCTCGATGCGGCCGGCGCGCGCCGGCAAAAGGCCAAGAACCGCGCGCAAAAGCACGGACTTGCCGCCGCCCGAGGCGCCGATGAGGCCGAGGATCTCGTTGCGGCGCACGTCGAGCGAGAGATCGTCGATGACGATCTTGGCGCCGAAGCCGACGGTGAGGGTCTCGATGCGGATGGCGCTCTCGTCCAAGGGCGTCACATCCCGACCGCGGCGAAGAAGATGGCGAACACGCCGTCGAGCACGATGGCGAGGAAAATCGACTTGACGACGGAACTCGTCGTGCGCGCGCCCAGCGATTCCGTGCTGCCCTCGACCTTCAGCCCCTCGACGGCGGCGACGATTCCCACCACCAGCGCCATGAACGGCGCCTTTATCATGCCGACCTCGAAGGAGGTCATCGACACCGCCTCCGACAGGCGCTCGATATAGATTGGCGGCGACATGCCGGCGTAGAGCCAGGCGACGACCCCGCCGCCGGCCAGCGCCGAGACGGCGCCAATGAAGGTCAGCGCCGGCACGGCGACGACGAGCGCCAGCACGCGCGGCAGGATGAGGAATTCGGCGGGATCGAAGCCCATCGTCGACAGCGCGTCGATCTCCTCGCGCATCTTCATCGAGCCGATCTCGGCGGTATAGGCGCTGCCCGAGCGGCCCGCCGCCATGATGGTGACCAGCAGCACGCCGATCTCGCGCAGGATCAGCACCGCCACGAGATCGACGACGTAATCCTCAGCCCCGAACTTGCGGAAATGAAAGAAGCCCTGTTGGGCGATGATGGCGCCGACCAGGAAGGTCATCATCGCCATGATCGGCACGGCCTGGACGCCGACGCGGTCGAGGTGATGCACGATGGAGCGCAGCCGGAAGGCCTGGGGATGACGCAGCGCGTGCAGGAAAGCGAGCGACACCCGGCCGAGCATCGCGGCGAAATCGACCGCGTCGGCGCCGGCCGCGCTCAGCGCCCGGCCGAGCGATTCCAGCGCGTCGGCGAGGCGGTTGCGCGGCTTGACGCCAGCCGGCGCGGCGTGCGGCAGGCGTGCGACCGCCTCCAGAAGCCCGCGCTGGCGCTCGCTGACGCCGGTCAGTTCGGCCTGCCCCTTGAGGCGCGCGATGGCGTAGGCGCCGAAGGTGTCGAGCCGCTCGACGCCGGCGACGTCGAGCGCGACGGACGCGGGCGCGGCGACGATCAGCGCCTCCAGCGCGTCGGCGTGGTCGGCGATCCACGCGCCGGAGGCCTTGAGCCGCAGCCCGCCGTCGGCGGCGATGCGGGCGAGTGTTGGCTCGGAAGTCAGCGCGCGCCTCCTGATGGGACCGCAATCTCGATAGCAAATCCGAAGCGCGGCGCCCACGACCTGGCGCATAGACCGCAGGCGTCCGCGGCGCTATGCTTCGTCGATCTTGATCGGACTTTCTTTCGATGACGAGCCGCAGCATCCACTTGACCGCCGAACACGAGGCTTTCCTCGAGACGATGTTGCGCGCCGGTGAATATCCGAACGCGAGCGAAGCCATCGGCGACGCATTGAGCGCGCTGCGGCGGCGACGCGAGGCGCAGAGGATGCGCGAGGAAGACCTGCGCGCCGAGTTGGCTCGCGGAGTGCGGGCGCTCGATCGCGGAGATTTCACGGAAATTGCGGACGAGGAACTCGACGCCTTCCTCGAAGATCTCGCCGCGTCGCGTTGATCGGGAATGGCGAGATACCGGCTTTCGGAACCAGCCAAAGACGACATCGTCGCGATATTGCAAACAAGCGCCGAGCTTCACGGAGCGCAGGGCCGCCATCGCTATCGCGCATGTCTGACCGCCGCGCCGGGCCTTGTCGAAATCGTGCGCGTCCTGCACGAGCGGATGGACCCAAGCCGCAATGTCGATGCAGCGCCTTGATGTCCCCCGGATGTCTCCGCGTTGCGCGCGCCCCGTTGCGGCACTAGAACGGCCCGACTTCAGCAGACGGGACGCCCCATGTCGAGACTCGACGAGAAACTCGCGCGCATCCGCGCCG
>JAJYDD010000253.1 GCA_021777795.1 Pseudomonadota bacterium
TAGGAATAGGTCGAGGCGAATTCGTACCAGAAGTCGAGCGTTGGCATCAGCGCCTCCTCGTCGGAAACGGATCGCACATATTGCCGCTGCGTTCACCGACCGGCAACCCTGGCGCTCAATAAAAAACCGCCCCACGCTCAGCGCAGGGCGGTATTGCATTCAAATCGGGAAAGGAGCTTACTTCGGCGCGCTTTCGTCAGCCTTCGGCTCTTCCATCTTCTTCTTCATGTGGTGCTTCATCATGTGATGCTTCATCGCTTTGTGCTTCATCATGTGATGCTTCATCGGCTTCATCGGCTTGGCGTCGGTCGCCGGAGCGGTGGAGTCGGCGGCGGGCGCGGCGGGGGCCGTGTCGTCGGCGAGGGCGGCGACCGGGGCGAAAGCAAGCGCAGAGATGAGCCCCAGCGCGGCGAGAGTCTTGAGCATTTAGGCCTCCTTGATCGATTCCAACGGTCTCGTCGGACGAGCGGCAACTTGGTTTACCCGACATGAATTGGACATGAACGGAACATTTCGCGGGGGTTTGACGCGCGCGCCCGCCCGCGCTTTACGGAGCGAGGAGGTCCGATCATGTCGCACAATACGTTCGGCCACCTGTTCCGGGTGACCACCTATGGCGAGAGCCACGGCGCGGGCCTTGGCTGCGTCATTGACGGCTGCCCGCCACTCATCCCGCTCGACGTCGCCGAAATCCAGGCCGATCTCGACCGTCGCCGGCCGG
This sequence comes from Pseudomonadota bacterium, assembly GCA_021777795.1. Taxonomy (GTDB): domain Bacteria; phylum Pseudomonadota; class Alphaproteobacteria; order Rhizobiales; family Beijerinckiaceae; genus Roseiarcus. The sequence goes on from JAJYDD010000253.1 coordinate 722, forward strand.
GAACTTCGCGCTTCACCACCCAGCGCCGCGAGCCCGACGAGGCGCGCATCCTCTCCGGCGTGATGTTCGACGAGCGCACGGGAAAGCAGGTGACGACGGGGACGCCGATCTGCATCCACATCGACAACGTCGATCAGCGCAGCAAGGACTACGGCGACATCAAGGAAAAGTACCGGCCCGGCCACGCCGATTTCACCTATGACGCCAAATACGGCATCCGCGATTATCGCGGCGGCGGCCGCTCCTCGGCGCGCGAGACGGCGGCGCGGGTGGCCGCCGGCGCGGTGGCGCGCAAGGTGATCCCCGGCGTCAAAATCCGCGCCGCGCTGGTGCAGATGGGCAAGGTCGTCATCGACCGCGCGAATTGGGATTGGGAGGAAGTTCCCCGCAATCCGTTCTTCTCGCCGGACGCCGACTCGGTTGGCCGCTTCGTCCATTATCTCGACGCCATCCGCAAGGCCGGCTCCTCGGTCGGCGCGGTGCTGGAGGTGGTGGCGGAAGGCGCGCCCGCCGGCTGGGGCGCGCCGATCTATGGCAAGCTCGACGCCGAGATCGCCGCCGCGCTGATGAGCATCAACGCCGTCAAGGGCGTCGAGATCGGCGACGGCTTCGCCGCCGCCGCGCTGACCGGCGAGGAGAACGCCGACGAGATGCGCGCCGGCAACGACGGCGCGCCGCGCTTCCTCTCCAACCACGCCGGCGGCGTCCTCGGCGGCATCTCGACCGGCCAGCCAATCGTGGCGCGGCTCGCCGTCAAGCCGACCTCGTCGATATTGGCCTCGCGCCAGACCGTCACGCGCGGCGGCGAGGAGACGGACATCTCCACCAAGGGCCGCCACGACCCCTGCGTCGGCATTCGCGCGGCGCCGGTGGCGGAAGCGATGGTCGCCTGCGTGCTGGCGGACGCTTTCTTGCGGCATAGGGGGCAGGTGGGGTGACCCCTGCCCCCCTCGCCGACCGCCTGCGTCCGCAGACGCTCGCCGAAGTCGCCGGCCAGCCGCATCTGACCGGGCCTGATGGCGCGCTGACGCGGTTGCTGGCGGCGCCGTCGCTGGGCTCGATGATCTTTTGGGGGCCGCCGGGCACGGGCAAGACCACAGTCGCCCGGCTCATCGGCCAGCAGGCCGACGCAGAGTTCGTGCAGGTCTCGGCGATCCACACCGGCGTCGCGGATTTGAAAAAGCTGTTCGAGGCGGCGCGTTTTCGGCGCACGCAGGGGCGGCGAACCGTGCTGTTCGTCGATGAAATCCATCGCTTCAACCGCGCCCAGCAGGACAGCTTCCTCCCCGTTATGGAGGACGGCGCCATCTCGCTGATCGGGGCGACGACCGAGAACCCGTCGTTTGAACTCAACGCCGCGCTATTGTCGCGCGCGCGCGTGCTGACCTTCAAGCCGCTCGACGCGGACGCCATTGGCCGCCTCCTCGCCCGCGCCGAGGCCGAGACCGGCCAGCCGCTGCCGCTCGACGAGAGCGCGCGCGCTGCGCTCGTCGATATGGCCGACGGCGACGGACGCGCGGCGCTGACACTGGCCGAGGAGGTCTGGCGCGCGGCGCGGCCGGGCGAGAGCTTCGACACGGCGGGTCTGGCCGAAATCGTCCAGCGCCGCGCCCCGATCTACGACAAGGCGCAGGACGGGCATTACAACCTGATCTCCGCCTTGCACAAATGCGTGCGCGGCTCCGACCCCGACGCGGCGCTATATTATTTCGCGCGGATGCTCGACGCCGGCGAAGACCCGCTGTTCCTCGCCCGCCGCATCGTGCGCATGGCGAGCGAAGACATTGGCCTCGCCGATCCGCAGGCGCTCGTCATCGCCAACGCGGCCAAGGACGCTTACGATTTTCTCGGCACGCCGGAGGGCGAACTCGCCATCGCGCAAGCGCTGGTCTATTGCGCGACCGCCCCGAAATCGAACGCGCTCTACACCGCTTACAAAGCCGCGCGCGCGTTGGCGGCGTCGAGCGGCTCCCCGGCGCCGCCGAAAACCATTCTCAACGCGCCAACCAAGCTGATGAAGCGCGAGGGCTACGGCGCGGATTACGCCTACGACCACGACGAACCCGACGCCTTCTCTGGCCAGAACTATTGGCCGGAGGCGATCGGGCGGCGCCGGCTATACGAGCCGGTCGAGCGCGGGTTCGAGCGCGAAGTGAGGAAGCGGCTGGATTATTGGGCGCGGCTGAGAAGCGAGCGCGGACGCGGATAGGGCGCGCGCGGGATCAGGGGTTGCTGGCCAGATTGTTGAGGATGGACTGAAGATTGAGTTGCGCCTGCTGCGTCAGGCCGTCGCCAGGAGACGTCGCGGGCGTCGCCACGCCATTCGCATCGACCGTCGGCGGCGGCAGCGGCGGCGCCGGGGTCGCGCCGCCCGATCCAATGCCGCCCGAACCCGTGGACGCGCCGAGCGATAGCTGGCTCAACAGGGCCGCGACGTTTGAGGAAATCTTCGCCGGGCCGCTGCTCGGCGTCGGCGCGGCCTGGGTCTTGGGAGCCGAGGCCGCCCCGGAATTGGCGGTGGCGGAGGTCGCGCCCGAATTGCCAAGCGCCGCCCTATTGCTGGCGACGGACGGATGAAACTGATTCGGCAGCCTGAAACCGCTCACCGACATGGACATGGTCGTCTCCGGGGGAAGTCAGGCGGTCGACCACGGCCGCCAAACTCGAGACCTATACCCCGAACCTTACCCGGAGATTTTCGCGACCTCAGGCTTTTGCGGCAAACCCCGCCGCCAGCTTCCTCACCGCCGAAGACGCCGCCACCGCGCCGCGATTGGCGAAGGCCTCGTGATTGGCCTCGATATGGTCGAGGTCGTAGAGGTAATTGACCATCACGCCGAGCGATTGCCGCTTGCCGGCAGGCGAAAGGTCGCCGCGCGGGTTGATGCGCTCCAGCCGCGCGCCATTGCCGAGGTGGAACCGCGCCACGGGGTCGATGACCCGCCCCGCCGCCGTGCGCGCGTGCAGGAAATAGGCGGCCGCCAACGTCGAAAGCGTGCGATCCGCTCCCTCTGGCGTCTCGCCGGCCTCGATCGCCTCCAGCGTCCGGCGCGCCTCGGGGTTGACGAAGCGCGAGGTCTCTTTCTCCTGCGCCAGCCAGCGGGCGAAGCCCGGAACCGGCGACAGCGTGACGAAAGTCTGCAAGCGCGGCAGTTCGCGGCGCAGATCCTCCACCACCTGCTTGATGAGGAAATTGCCGAAACTGACCCCGCTCAAGCCGCCTTGCGCGTTGGAGATCGAATAGAAAACCGCCGTCGTCGCCGTCTCGGGCGCGAGGCTGACGCGCTCGGGCGTCAACAGCGGCCCGATCGCCTCGGGGATAGCGGACGTCAGCGCCACTTCCACGAAGATCAGCGGCTCGTCGGTCAGCGCGGGGTGAAAGAAGGCATAAAGCCTTCGGTCCGGCGGATCGAGCCGGCGGCGCAACTCGTCCCAGGTCGTGATTTCGTGCACCGCCTCGTAGCGGATGATTTTTTCCAGAATGTTGGCCGGCGTCGTCCATTCGATGCGGCGCAGCACCAGAAAGCCGCGGTTGAACCAAGAGGCGAACAGATGGCGGAAATCGCGGTCGAGCGCCTCCAGCGGCTCGCCCTCTTTCAGCGCCGCCAGCAGCGTCTCGCGCATTTTCACCAGCGCGAACGTGCCGCCGGGGGCGTGGTTGAGGCGCCGAATCAATTCCTGCCGGGTCGGCTCGGCGCGGGCGGCCAATTCGCCGGCGCTGACGCTATCGGGCGCGTCAAGAAACGCGCGCGCGGCTTGCTGCAAAGCTTCGAGATCGGGGCCGAACTCGTCGCCGAGGCGGGCGAGGAACACCCGCTTCTCAGCCTCGCCGAGGGCGCCGTAGCCGGCCAGCAGAACCTGCGCCGTCGCGGCGCCGGAGGATTCGCCCCGCTCGCCCAGCAGCTTGCGCGCCAGTTCGATCAGACCCTGGACGTCGAGCGGCGCCGGGCGGCGGGCGCCGACCCAGGCGCGGCCACGGCCGGCCACGCTCTGCCAGAAGCCGGTAAGATATTCAAAACGGGTGGTTGTTTCCGCCATCGGGGCCTCACGGTCGCGCTCGGTCCCCTTCTAGCAAAGCCCGCGCCGGGCGTCGCCCCGCTCAGGCGGCTCTGGCGACGGGCGCATCCTCGTGGATGTGGAATTGCTGCACGAGCGCGTTGAGCCGCTCCGCCTCGCCCTCCAGCGTGCGCGCGGTCTCGTTGGAGCGCTGGGCGATGGCGGCGTTGGCCTGGGTGATCTGGTCCATCTGGTTGATCGCCTCGCTGACTTCGCCAAGGCCGGCCGCCTGCTCCTTGGACCCGGCGGCGATGTCGCCGACGATGGCGTAAAGCTGCGCCACCTGCTCGACGATGCGCTTCAGCGCTTCGCCCGTTCGGGTGACCAGATCGACCCCGCGCCCGACCTCGCCGGCGGAGGCGGAGATCAGCGTGCGAATGTCCTTCGCGGCGCCGGCCGAGCGCAGCGCCAGCGCGCGCACTTCCGCCGCCACCACGGCAAAGCCCCTGCCCGCATCGCCGGCGCGGGCCGCCTCGACGCCGGCGTTGAGCGCCAGAAGGTTGGTCTGGAAGGCGATCTCGTCGATGAGCGAGACAATCTGGGCGATCTTGCCGGCGCTGGCCTCGATCTCGCGCATGGCGGCGATGGCCTCGCCGACGATCACGGAGCTTTGGGCGGCGTCGGAATCGGCGGCGGCGACGACGCTGCGGGCATGCGATGCCCCATCGGCCGAGCGTTTGGAGGTCGAGGTGATCTCATTGAGCGCGGCGGCCGATTGCTCCAGGCTGGCCGCCTGCTGCTCGGTGCGCTGCGACAGCGTGTCGGCGTTCTGAGAAATCTGCGCAGTGACGTCGAAGATCGCGCGCCCCTGGGCGACGACGGCGCCGACGGTCGAGGCCAGCGTCTCGGCGGCGCGGTCGAAATTGATCTTCAGCGCCCTGTATTCGCTGGGAAAATCGGCCTCGATGCGGTGCGTCAGATCGTTATCGGCCAATTTTTGCAGCGCTTCGGTTAAATTGGCGACGACGACCCGCTGTCCCGCCGCAGCGGCAATCGCGCGCGCCGCGCCTCGGCGCGCCTCGTCGGCCGCCACAAAGCGCGCATTGAGCGCATAATCCTCGACCGCGCCCTTCTGCGCCAGTGCCTTGTCGACGATGCCGACGGCACAGAGCATGCGGGCGACTTCGTTGCGCGACTCCGCGCACGATTGCCTGACGGAGGCGATGGCGTCCTCCATCGGCACACCGACGAAAATCGCGCCGACCGCGCGATCGTCGATCATGATCGGCTCGTAGATCGCGAGATAATCGCGCCCCAGGATCTTCACTTCACCCTGATAGGTGGCGCCGTCGCGGAACAGCTTGTCATGCACCGGCCCTGCGCCGAG
>JAJYDD010000254.1 GCA_021777795.1 Pseudomonadota bacterium
GCCGAGGCGAAGGAGATGGCGCGACGACGGGCCTTGCCGGATTATGAGATTTAGCGCATCCGGCGGCGGCGTCGACGGCCTCGCGCGGAAGCGATAGAAAAGCGGCGAAGCGAGTTCCGGCGAGAACGAGGAAACGACATGGCGAGCCAAAAAGTCATCATCACCTGCGCGGTCACCGGCGCCATCCACACCCCGTCGATGTCGCCCTATCTGCCGGTGACGGCCGCCGAGATCGCCGAGGCCGCCATCGGCGCGGCGGAAGCCGGCGCGGCCATCGTGCATCTGCACGCGCGCGACGAGCAAACCGGCAAGCCCGACCAGAGCCCGGAGGCTTTCCTGCGCTTCCTGCCGCGCATAAAACAATCGACGAAAGCCGTCATCAATCTGACCACCGGCGGCGCGCCCTATATGACCGTGCAGGAGCGCGTGAAGCCGGCCGAGACCTTCAAGCCGGAGGTCGCCTCGCTCAACATGGGTTCGATGAATTTCGGCCTGTTTCCCATGCTGGGCCGCTTCAAGGAGTTCAAGCACGATTGGGAGCAGCCGGCGCTGGAGAATTCGCGCGATCTCGTGTTCCGCAACACCTACAAGGACATCGAATTCGTGCTGCGCACGCTGGGCGACGCCGGCACGCGCTTCGAGTTCGAGTGCTACGACACCGCCCATCTCTACAATCTCGCGCATTTCCTGGAGCGCGGCCTCGTCAAGCCGCCGCTGTTCGTGCAGACTGTGTTTGGCATCCTCGGCGGCATCGGCCCGCATCCGGAAGACGTGTTGCACATGAAGCGCACCGCCGACCGTCTGTTCGGCAAGAGCTACAAATGGTCGGTGCTGGGCGCCGGCCGCAACCAGCTCGCCATAGCCGCGCAGGCGGCCGCGATGGGCGGCAATGTGCGCGTCGGGCTGGAGGATTCGCTGTGGTCCGGCCCCGGGCGCCTCGCGACCAGCAACGCCGAGCAGGTGCGCGCCGTGCGCCAGATCATCGAGGGCCTGGGCCTTGCCGTCGCCACGCCCGAGGAGGCGCGCGAAATCCTGGAGCTGAAGGGCGGCGACAAGGTTGGATTCTGAGACCGCGTTGCCAAGCAGAGGCGAAGGGCATAATGAACCCACAGGAGGCGAACGTGTCCAAGGATTGGCCGCTGTGGGAAGTGTTCGTGCGCGCCCAACACGGCCTCAACCATCGCCATGTCGGCAGCCTCGACGCCCCCGACGCGGAGACCGCCATCCGCCGCGCCGGCGAGGTCTACACGCGCCGCAATGCCGGCGTCAGCATCTGGGTGGTGAAGTCGAACGACATCGCGGCCTCGCAGCCCCGCGACAAGGGGCCGCTGTTCGAGCCCGCCAATTCCAAGCTCTACCGGCACCCCACATTCTACGACATCCCCGATGAAATCGGACATATGTGACGCGCGCGGCGCCGGCGTGACGGCGCCGCCCTTCTCCGTCGCGCAGGTCTGGGAATGGCTGTCGGCCATTCCCGATCCCGAGATCCCCGCGATCTCGCTGACCGATCTCGGGATCGTCCGCGAAGTAAGATGGGATGGCGATTGTCTGGTGGTGGCGGTGACGCCGACCTATTCCGGCTGCCCGGCGACGGCGATCATCAATCTCGACATAACGAGCGCCTTGAACGGACGCGGAATCGACAAGCTTCGGTTGGAGCGGCGGCTGTCGCCGCCGTGGACGACGGATTGGTTGAGCGAGGCGGGCCGCGAGAAACTGCGCGCCTATGGCATAGCGGCGCCGGCGCTCGGCGGCGTCGCCTGCCCGCGCTGTAGCTCGTTGCAGACAGAGAAGATCAGCCAGTTCGGCTCGACGCCGTGCAAGGCGAGCTATCGTTGCAAGGACTGCCTGGAGCCGTTCGACTATTTCAAGTGCATCTGAGGTCTTTGAGCGAATGGCGCGCTTTCATCCCCTCGAAGTCACCGACGTCAGGCGCGAGACGCGCGACGCGGTGGTGGTGACGCTGGCGCCGCGCGCTGAGGACGCCGGCCGGTTCCTGTTCATCCAAGGCCAATATCTGACGTTCCGGCGCGGCTTCGATGGCGTCGAGTTGCGGCGCTCCTATTCGATCTGCGCCGGCGCGCAGGAGGGCCTGTTGCGCGTCGCCATCAAGCGCGTCGAGGGCGGCGCGTTCTCCAACTGGGCCAACGATCATCTCAAGCCCGGCGACGTGCTGGAGGCGATGGCGCCGATGGGCGCGTTCCACACGCCGCTCGACCCTGAAGCCGCCAAACATTATCTCGCCTTCGCCGGCGGCAGCGGCATTACGCCGGTGCTGTCGATCCTGAAAACCACGCTCGCCAGCGAGCCGAAGTCGCGCTTCACCCTCGTCTACGCCAACCGGCAGATGTCGTCGATCATGTTCCGCGAGGAGATCGAGGACGCCAAGAACCAATATCTCGGTCGCTTTTCGGCGCTGCATGTGCTGGAAAGCGAGGCGCAGGAAATCGACCTGCTGACCGGCCGGCTCGACGCTGAGAAATGCAAGGCTCTGTTTGAAAGCTGGATCGACATAAGCTCGGTTGACGCCGCCTTCATCTGCGGCCCGGAGCCGATGATGCTGACCATCGCCGCCAGTTTGCGCGCGCATGGGCTCAGCGAGGCTCAGATCAAATTCGAGCTGTTCGCCTCCGGCCAGCCGGGGCGCGCGAAGGCCCGCGCCGTCAGCGCCCATGCGGGCGAATCCGCCGCCGCCTGCGAGGCCAGCGTCACGCTGGACGGCGCGACGCGCAGCTTCAAAATGGCCAAGCGTGGGCAGAGCCTGCTCGACGCGGCGCTCGCGCACCACATCGACGCGCCTTACGCCTGCAAGGCCGGCGTCTGCTCCACCTGCCGCGCCAAATTGATCGAGGGCGAGGTCGAGATGGAAGTCAACCACGCGCTTGAGGATTACGAGGTGCGGCAGGGCTATGTGCTGACCTGCCAGAGCTACCCGCTGACCGACAGGATCGTCGTCAGCTACGATCAGTGAGGACGGCCATGTCCGAGGCGATGACGATCGAGGATTATCTCGCCGCCGGCGGCCTCTTGACCGCGCCCGACAACGCGCCGCCGCGCTACCGCGGCGAACTGATGCGGCTGATGGCGACCTTCGTCGATAGCGAGTTAGCGGGCTCGGCGGGCTTCGCCGATTCCATCAACCATGCGCCCGGAGTCAAGGAGCGCATCGCCGCCGCGCGCATCGTGCTGGAAAAGACCGATCACGCCGAGCGCGTGCTCGACATCATGGGCAGCTTCGGCGCCGATACCGCCCGCTACGCCGCGCACCACCCGTGGGCGGCGCGATTGGCCCGCGACGCCGACATCGGCGCGGCGCGACTTGGCGGCGACATGCGGCTATCGGTGTTCCATTATCCTCTGCAAGGCTGGGTCGACGCGGTGACGATGAATGTGCTGATGGGTCTCGCCGTCGGCGTGCAGCTTGAGGAATTCGCCAAAGTCTCCTACGCCCCGCTCGCCGAGGCGTTCCGCTTCATCGCGCCGCGCGAGCGCCGGCACGCCGAACTGGGGCTGGAGGGCCTCGCCAAGATCGCCGCGAGCGAGAACGGCCGCGCCGAGGCGCGCGCCGCTGTCGCCTATTGGCGCCCGCGCGTCGCCGCCAGTTTCGGCGGCGCCGGCTCGGCGCGCTTCGCGACGCTGCAACGCTTCGGCCTTCGCCATCGGCCCAACGAGGCGCTGCTCGCCGATTGGAGCGCCGGGCTCGACGAGGCGCTTGGCAAGCTCGGACTCTGATCGCCGTCAAACAAACATCGGATTCACGGGAGACCCTCATGACCGCCCTTCGTTCGCTCGAAAGCTATGTCAGCGGCCAATGGGCGCGCGGCGCGCGGCAAGGCGCAACCGTGCTCGACGCCGCCACCGGCGAACCGGTCGCCGCCGTCGATTCCTCCGGCCTCGATTTCGCCGCGGCCCTCAACCATGCGCGCGAGATCGGCGGCCCGGCTTTGCGCAAGCTCAGCTTCCACCAGCGCGCCGCGATGCTGAAGGCGCTCGCGCAAAAGCTGACCGAGCAGAAGGAGGCGTTTTACGCGCTCTCCTTCGCCACCGGCGCCACCCGCCCCGACAGCGCCATCGACATCGAGGGCGGTATCGGCACGCTCGCCTTCTACGCCTCGCGCGGCCGGCGCGATCTGCCCAATACCTCGGTGCTGGTTGACGGCGGCGTCGAAGCGCTGTCCAAGGACGACAGTTTCTCCGCCCAGCACATCCTGACGCCGCTGACGGGCGCGGCCATCCACATCAACGCCTTCAACTTTCCCTGCTGGGGCATGTTGGAGAAGCTGGCGCCGACGCTGCTGGTCGGAATGCCCGCCATCGTGAAGCCCGCCAGCCAGACAGCCTATCTGACGGAGTTGATGGTCCGGCGCATGGTTGAGGCGGGCGTGTTGCCGGAAGGCGCGCTGCAACTGATCTGCGGCGGCGTCGGCGATCTCATCGATCATGTGGAGGGGCAGGACGTCGTCACCTTCACCGGTTCGGCCGACACCGGCCGGCGGCTGCGCAGCCATCCCGCCATCGTGGCGAATTCCGTGCGCTTCAACATGGAGGCGGACAGCCTCAACGCCGCCATTCTCGGGGCGGATGCGGCGCCGGGCTCGGAGGAGTTCGATCTCTTCGTCAAGGAGGTCGTGCGCGAGATGACGGCCAAGGCCGGGCAGAAATGCACGGCGATCCGCCGCGTCCTCGTCCCGCGCGCCGCCTGCGAGGCGGTCGCCAAGGCCATCGGCGACAAGCTCGCCAAGATTGCGGTCGGCGATCCCCGCCACGAGGCCGTGCGGATGGGGGCGCTGGCGAGCCTCGCGCAGCGCGAGGAGGTGCGCGCCCGCATCCGCGAGATCGGCGCCGAGGCCGAAATCGTCGCCGGCGATCCCGACGACGTGCGCGTCGTCGCGGGTGATGCGACGCGCGGCGCCTTCCTCAATCCGGTGCTGCTCTATTGCGACAAGCCGGCAAACGCCCGCGCGCCGCATGATGTCGAGGCTTTCGGCCCCGTCAGCACGATCATGCCTTATGACGGCGCCGACGAGGCGATTGCGCTGGCGCGGCGCGGCAAGGGCTCGCTGGTCGCCAGCCTGTTCACCAACGATGCGGCCATCGCGCGCGAAATTACGCTGGGCCTCGCGCCGTTTCACGGCCGCGTGCTGATCGGCAACCGCGCCAGCGCGAAGTCATCGACCGGCCACGGCTCGCCGCTGCCCGGCCTCGTCCACGGCGGCCCCGGCCGCGCCGGCGGCGGAGAGGAACTCGGCGGGATGCGCAGCGTCAAACATTACATGCAACGCACCGCCATACAGGGAACGCCGCGCCTGCTCGCCGCCGTCACCGGCCGCTGGTTGGAGGGCGCGCCGACGCGGGAAGGCGTCCATCCCTTCCGCAAATCGCTGGCGGAACTCAACGTCGGCGACCGCATCGTGACGGGCGAGCGCGAGGTGACGCTGGACGACATCGAGCATTTCGCCGCCTTCACCGGCGACACGTTCTACGCCCATATGGACGAGGCGGCGGCGAAGGCGAACCCGTTGTTCGGCGGCAGGGTCGCGCACGGTTATCTGATCCTGTCCTTCGCCGCCGGCCTGTTCGTCGATCCCGCGCCGGGGCCGGTGCTGGCCAATTACGGCGTCGACAATCTGCGCTTCCTGACGCCGGTGAAGCCCGGCGATACGCTCCAGGCGACGCTGACCGCCAAGGAGATCAACCCGCGCGCCTCGGCCGAGCATGGCGAAGTGCGCTGGGATTGCAAGGTTTCCAATCAAGACAAAAAGGTCGTCGCGCAATATGACGTGCTGACGATGGTGGCGAAGGTCTGGCCGTGAAAGCTCCCGACATGAACCAGGAACCCGCGCGCTATCCCGTCGATGCGATCAACCGCGTCAAGCGCCGTCCCGATCGCGGCCATTACGACCACGAGACCGTGCATAGGCTGCTCGACGCCGCAGCGCTTGCCCATGTCGCTTATGTCATCGACGGCCGGCCGTTCTGCACGCCGACGCTGTTCTGGCGCG
>JAJYDD010000255.1 GCA_021777795.1 Pseudomonadota bacterium
GGGCGCGGTGCCCGCGTTCGGCTCCTACCTGCCGGCGTTCTTCGCGCTGTTCGCGCCCGCGACCCTGCCGTTCGCGTTCGCGGCGGTGTTCGAGCCCACCCCGGCGCTGCGCGGCCTGGCCTACCTCATGCCGGTCTATATCCTGACGATCACGGTGCTGGCGCTTCAGGTTTCGGGCAAGTTCAAGGAACTCGTGGAACTCCGGCTGAAGTCGGCGGAGCTTGCGGAACATTTGCGCGTTCAGGTCGAACTCGCGGAGCAATCGATGATCGCCAAGGCGAATTTTCTCGCCGCCGCCAGCCATGATCTCCGGCAGCCGGTGCATGCGATCAGCCTGTTCGCCGGCGCGCTGCGCGATCTGGCTTTGCCGGAGGCGGCAAGGCGGCTGACCGGCCAGATCGAGGATTCGGTCGTCGCCCTCGACGGGTTGTTCGCGGCGGTGCTCGACATTTCGCGTTTGGACGCGGGCTCCGTCGAAGTGCGCAAGAGCGCGTTTGCGATCCAGGCGCTCATCGCCCGCGTCTGCCAGGATTTCGCCGCCGAGGCCGCCGAAAAGTCTGTGCGCGTCGATTGGGTTCCCTGCCGCGCCTGGGTCTATAGCGACGCGATCCTGCTGGAGCGCATCCTGCGCAACCTCGTCTCCAACGCCGTGCGTTATACACCGCATGGGCGGGTGCTTATCGGCTGCCGGCGTCGCGGCGCGCGCATCGAGGTGCAGGTCTGCGACACCGGGCTCGGCGTCGCGCCCGAGCATCGCGAGCTGATTTTCAAGGAATATTTCCAGCTTCACAATCCCGAGCGCGATCGCCAGAAAGGCCTCGGCCTGGGGCTGGCGATCGTGCGCCGGCTGGCGAGCCTGCTCGACTGCGAGCTTGTGCTGCAATCGCAGCTAGGTCGCGGCTCCTGTTTCAAGATTGGCGTGCCGCTCGCCGACGCGCAAGAGCGCCGGCCGCCGGTGGAAGCCGAGGCGCCCGCCTTCGACGGCGCGGGTCGGTTGATCGTCGTGGTCGACGACGAGGCGCCGATCCTGTCGGGCATGTCGATGCTGCTGGAGGGATGGGGCTATGCCGTGGTCAGCGGCGGATCGGGCGAGGACGTGGTGGCCAAGCTCGCGCAATGTCCGCAGCGTCCTGATCTCGTCATCTCCGATCACTGGCTGCGCGCCGGCGAAACCGGCTTCGACGTCATCGAAACCCTGCGCGCCGAATATAACCTTGAGATTCCGGCGATATTGATCTCCGGCGACACCGGCCCCGCCCTGCGCGCCCGAGCGCAGGCCATCGGCGCGGTGCTCATCTACAAGCCGACGCCGAACGGCAAGCTGCGCGCGGCGATCGCCCATTCGATGACCGCCGCCGCGCTCGTCTGAGCTGCGGCGCCCAAATCGCGGGCGCCGGACGGGCAAGTTTTAGTGCGGCTTCGGACAAGTCCGCCACCGCCGCTTTCCGCTAGCCTGACGCTGCGCGACTTGCAGGGGCGAGCGCTAACCGGAGCGGACGCATGTTGCATTCTGTCTTGAGAAAGGGGCTCGCGGGCCTCGCACTGAGCTTTGCGCTCGCCACAGGGGCGCACGCGGCGACGCCGGCCGCCTGCGCCGCGTTGCAGGCCAAATACCCGGATTGGAAGGGCAAGACCCTCGTCAACGCCATCAATCCGCACACGCCCGGTTACGAGGCCGTCGATCCCAAAGACCCGGACAAATACATCGGTTTCGACATCGATCTCGGCGAGGCCATCGGCGATTGCCTGGGATTCAAGCTCACCTACAAGCCCGTCACCTTCGCCGCCTTGCTGACGACGCTCGCCAGCGGTCAGGCCGACATCGTCATCTCCGACATCTACGCGACCAAGGAGCGCGCCAAGGCGGCCGACTTCATCACCTATTCCAAGGTGTTTGACGGCGTGCTGGTCGCCAAGGGCAATCCGAAGAAGATCGACGGCATCAACATGTCGCTGTGCGGCGCGGCGGCGGCGGAGAACACCGGCTATGTCGAAGTGCCGCTGGTGCAGGCGCTGGTCGAGCCTTGCAAGAAAGCCGGCAAGGCCGAGCCGACGCTCCAGCTCTACGACAACAACGCCGATTGCATCCAGGCGATCCTGGCCGGCCGCGCCGACACCTACATCAACGACGTCAATACCGTGGATCAGGCGGTGAAGGCCTATCCTGACAAGCTGGCCAAGGCCATTGCGGTGACGATCCCCTATTCCGTCGGCATCGGCGTGCCCAAGGACAAGCCGAAATTCCGCGACGCCGTGCTCGCCGCGCTCATCATTTTGCAGAAGGACGGCGAGCACATGGCGCTGTTGAAGAAATGGGGCCTCGACGTCAACAACTTCAAGGAGCCTGACATCCTGTCGGTCAACTGATGCTGTCGGTCAACTGATGTCGCTGTTTCTGCATTATCTGACGATGCCCTATCTGTTGAGGGGCATCGTCCTGACGCTGGAGGTGACCGCGCTCGGTCTCCTCGGCGGCCTCGTCCTCGGCGCGGCGCTGGCGGCGATGCAGTTGAGCCGGCTGGGCCTGCTCGCCGCCATCGCGCGCGGCTACGCGATCATATTTCGCGGCACGCCGCTCATTTTGCAGATGGTGTTCGCTTATGACGCGCTGCCGCGCATCGGCCTCACCTTGCCCGCCGTGCTCGCCGGCAGTCTCGCGCTCGCCTTCAACGAGGCGCCGTTCATCGCCGAGATGATCCGCGCCGGCGTGCTCGGCGTCGATCGCGGGCAGACGCTGGCGGGTCAGGCGCTCGGCATGACGCCGGCGGTGCTGATGCGCCGCATCGTCGCGCCGCAGGCGATCCGCGTCGCCGTGCCGGCCTTCGGCAACGAGGCCGTCAGCGCGCTGAAGAATTCCTCGCTCGCCTCCACCATCGCCGTGCCGGAATTAACGCTGCGCTCGACGCAACTGGCCTCCTCCACTTTCGATTTCTTCTCGATCTTCTTCGCCGCCGGCCTGCTTTATCTCGTGCTCACGGGCGCGATCAGCGCCCTTCAACTCGTCATCGAACGCTGGCTCGATCTCGACCGCGCCCGCAGCGCCCCCGCCGCCAGCGACGCGCCGGCGTCCGCGAGCTTTGCGCGCCCGGAGCGCAGGCAAGCGCCCGCCCGCATCGCGGTGGAGACGAAGGGGCTCGCCAAAAGCTACGACGGCCGCAAGATCCTCGACGGGCTCGATCTCAGCGTGCGCGAGGGCGAGGTCGTGGCGCTTCTCGGCCCCAGCGGCTCCGGCAAAAGCACGCTGTTGCGCTGCCTCAACCATCTGGAAGATTGGGACGAGGGCGACATCCACATTTTCGGCCGCCGTCTCGGCTACGGCGACAACGGGCGAAAGCTCAGCCCGCGTGAAATCGCGCTCGAACGGGCGCGCGTCGGCGTCGGCATGGTGTTCCAGCAGTTCAACCTGTTCGGGCATCTGAGCGCGCTGGAGAACATCGCTGGCCCGCTGCGCTGGGTCCACGGCGTCGAGGCGCGCGCCGCCGAGGCGCGTGGGCGCGAACTGCTCGATCGCGTCGGGCTCGGCCATCGCGCCGAGGCCCTGCCGCGTCATCTCTCCGGCGGCCAGCAGCAGCGCGTCGCCATCGCCCGCGCGCTCGCCGCCCATCCCAGCGTGCTGCTGCTCGACGAGCCCACCTCCGCGCTCGATCCCGAACTCGTCGGCGAAGTGCTGGAGACGATCCGGGGTCTGGCGCGCGACGGCGGCCTGACGATGATTATTTCCACCCACCAGATCCGCTTCGCCGACGAAGTCGCCGACCGCGTGATCTTCCTCAGCGGCGGCGCCATCCTGGAGGACGGCCCCGCGCATGAGACGCTGGCCCGCCCGAAGACCCCCGCCTTCGCCCGATTCTTAAGCGTCATGGAGGCCGAAAGGGTCTCCGAACTCCCCCGCTGACGAGGCCCCGATCCATGCGTCATCATCATCTGCCCGTGTCGCCGAAGACGGTCCATTGGGGCTATTTCTCTAAAGTCGTCGCCCCGGCGCTGACGCTGAAATCGGGCGACCGGGCCACCATCGAGACGCTGACCCATCATGCTAATGACGATTACGAGCGCATGATCGAGGGCGACGCCGGCGCCGAAAGCGTGTTCGCCTGGACGCGCGAGCACAAGGCGGTGGCGCGGCGCGGCGCGGGGCCGACGACCGGCTTTCTGCGCGGCGCCGGCGAGGGGCTCGGCGTGCATCTGTTGACCGGCCCGGTCGCCGTCGAGGGCGCCGAGCCCGGCGACATCCTGGAAGTGCGCGTGCTCGACGTGAAGCCGCGCCCGGCCTGCAAGGCCTGTTACGCCGGGCGCTGCTTTGGCTCCAATGTCGCGGCCAACTGGGGCTTTCACTATGGCGACCTCATCGAGGAGCCCAAGCCTCGCGAGGTGGTGACGATCTTCGAACTCGACACGCAGGGCGATCCCTTCGCCAAGGCGGTCTACAATTACGTCTGGACGCCGCAGACCGACCCCGACGGCATCGTCCATGCGACCATCGATTATCCCGGTGTGCGCGTCGATCATTCCAAGGTGGTCGAGCGCCACGACATTCTGAAGCGCGTCAAAGTGCCGGCGCGGCTGCATTTCGGCACGATGGGGCTGGCGCCGGCCGAGGCCGATTACGTCAGCTCGATTCCGCCCGGCCATACCGGCGGCAATATCGACGATTGGCGCATCGGCAAGGGCGCGCGCATGTTCTATCCGGTGGCGGTCGCCGGCGCCTATTTTTCGGTCGGCGACCCTCATGCGGCGCAGGGCGACAGCGAACTCGGCGGCACCGCCATCGAGACCTCGCTGACCGGCGATTTCGAATTCGTGCTGCACAAAAAGGCCGATCTCGCCGGCACGATTCTGGAGGGCCTGACCCATCCGCTGCTCGAAACCGACGATTCCTGGTCGGTCTACGGCTTCACCTTCCCGAACTACCTGGAAGCGCTCGGACTGGGCGCGCAGACCGAAATCGCCAACCGTTCCAGCCTCGATCAGGCCATGCGCGACGCCTTCCGCAAGCTGCGGCGGTTCCTGATAACCACGCAGAGCCTCAGCGAGGACGAGACGATCGCGCTGATGTCGGCGGCGGCCGATTTCGGCGTAACGCAGGTGGTGGACGCCAATTGGGGCGTGCATGGCACCATCGCCAAGTCGATCTTCCGCTGCGATTGAGCGGGCTGGCGCGAAGGTTGCACGCCGAGCGGCAGCCGGAGTGAAAAGTTGGGCGCCCGTCCGTTCACCAGCGAATCCTATGCGCGTTGCGAACGTCCCGCCTTGTGGCGCGACGTGCTCGCCTCGACCGGCCTGTCGCCGAGTTCGCCGCTGGCCGATTACGACGGCTATGCGACCGCCGTGCAGCGCTCGGCCGGCCCCGTCACGCTGACGCGGCTCGCCGCCGACGCGCAGCGCCTGCGGCCGCTCGCAGCGCCAGTGGAGACGACGCCGCTGGCGTTTCTGGCCGGCGAGGATTGCCTTGTGCGCCCGGAGCGCGGGCCGGAAATCGCGCTCCCGCGCGGCGGCCTCATCCTGTTGCCGCGCGCTCGCCCCTGGGCGATCACCGCGCCGGGCGGCGTTCATGCGGTCGTGCTCGCCTTGGGCCCCGTCCCCGCCGCGCCCAGGCTAGACGAGGCGCGGCTCGCGCCGCCGGGCGGCCTCGCCGAGGTCGTAGCGCAAGCGATGGAGGCGGCGGCCAAGGGGCTGGAGACGTTCGAGGAAGCCGAATGGCGCGCCGTCGCCGACGCGCTCGGCGATCTGTTCCTCACCTTGGCGCACGGCCTCGCCGCAGCGGGAGGCGCCCAGGCGGCGCTGCTGCATCGCATCCACCAGAGCCTGGAGCGCCGCCTCGACGATCCCGACCTTTCGCCAGCCGAAATCGCCGCCGATGTCGGCGTTTCCGAGCGCTACCTGCAAAAACTGATGGAGACGGCCGGGGCGAGCTTTAGCCATTTTCTGCGCGAGCGACGGCTTTTGCGCGCGCAGGCGGACTTGACGAACCCGCTGGCGGCGCAC
>JAJYDD010000256.1 GCA_021777795.1 Pseudomonadota bacterium
AGCGCTGATCGGCGCGGCGCTGTGCCTGGGCAGTTGGGCCGCCTTCAGCCTGCAAGACGCCATCGTCAAATCGCTGGTGACGTCGCTGCCGGTGCCCGAAGTGCTGTTCGGGCGCTCGCTGGTGATCGTGGCGATCTCGATCGCCTTCCTCGGCCGGCGCGATTACCAGGCGCTCGCCGTGCCGATGAACCTGCGCCAGATCGCGCTGCGCTCGGCGCTCATCCTCATCGCCTGGGTCGCCTATTACCGCGCCTCGCGTTCGTTGCAGCTTGCCGAACTCGTCACCTATTATTTCGTCGCGCCCCTGTTCGTGGTGGCGCTGTCGGCGCCGCTGTTGAAGGAGCGGGTCGGCTTCGGGCGTTGGGCGGCGACGCTGCTCGGCTTCGGCGGCGTTTTGATCTCGGCCGCGCCGAGGGCGGGGGCGTCGCTGGCGCCGGTGGCGTTGGCGCTTCTGGCCGCCTTCGCCTGGGCGCTGACGACCATTCTCGCCCGCTCGCTCGCCAAGGGCATATCGACGCCGGCGATGATGATGGCGGGCTCCATCGGATTCCTGGCCGCCTGCGGCGCGATACTGCCCGCCATCGGCGTCAGGCCGACGCTAGATCAGACGCTGGCGATGGCGCTGCTCGGGCTGGTGGGCGGTCTCGGGCAATATCTTTGGTTCGAGGGCGTGCGCCGGGCCGAGGCTTCGCTACTGGCGACGCTCGAATATTCGATGTTCGCCTATGCGATTTTCTGGGGCTACGTGGTGTTCGGCGATTGGCCACGCCCACGCACGTTGGTCGGCGCCGCCATCGTGCTGACGAGCGGGCTGCTGGTCGTCAGCCTGGAAATGCGGCGACGGAGATTGCCGCGCGTGTGAGGGCGGGTTTACGCCCCGCCCTCCCCTAGCGTAGACTGACCCTCCCCAGGGAGATCCGCATGGACGCGCGGGCGTCGACGGCTACGTTCGCGATTAGCTTTCTCTCGTCGGACACGCCGGATGCGCGTCAGGCGCGGGCGCGGCTGTCGGGCCAATATGGCGATTGCGCGCCCGAGGAGGCCGACGTCATCGTCGCGCTCGGCGGCGACGGGCTCATGCTCCAGACCCTGCACCGCATGATGGACAAGCCCAAGCCGATCTACGGCATGAACTTCGGCTCCGTCGGCTTCCTGATGAACGAATATTCCGAGGCCAACCTGACTGAGCGGCTGGCGGCGGCGCGGCCCTCGATCCTGCATCCGCTGGCGATGGAGGCCGTTGACATCAAAGGCCAGACGACGCTGGCGCGCGCCATCAACGAAGTGTCGCTGCTGCGCCAGACCTCGCAGGCGGCCAAAATGCGCATCAGCATCGATGGCGCGGTGCGGCTTGCCGAACTCATCGCCGACGGCGTGCTGGTCTCCACCCCTGCGGGATCGACCGCCTATAACCTCTCGGTCAACGGTCCCATCGTGCCGCTCGGCGCGCCGCTGATGGCGCTGACGCCGATCTCCGCCTTCCGCCCCCGACGCTGGCGCGGCGCGCTGCTGCCAGACGCCGCGCGCGTCGTCATCGAGATTCTGGAGGCCGACAAGCGCCCGGTCGCCGCCACCGCCGACCATTTCGAAATCCGCCGCGTCGCCCGCGTCGAGGTCGCCACCGACCACGATACGACGCTGGTGCTGCTGCACGACCCCGGCCACTCGCTCGACGAGCGCATTTTGCGCGAGCAGTTCGGGGTTTGAGGGGCCGGAACCCGCCGCGCAAGGCCGCGTTCTCCGCCTAACGGCAGGAGATCGAAATGAGCAAACTCCTCAAGAAGGACTCGCTTCACTACGTCGAGGAAGACGAGACCGTCGCGCCGCCGACGTACCAGGAGAACGGGCCGCCCGAGGTCATCACCGGCGACA
The DNA here is from genome assembly GCA_021777795.1 of Pseudomonadota bacterium. Lineage (GTDB taxonomy): Bacteria > Pseudomonadota > Alphaproteobacteria > Rhizobiales > Beijerinckiaceae > Roseiarcus. The sequence goes on from JAJYDD010000256.1 coordinate 1,873, forward strand.
TGGCGCGCCAGGGACCGCTCGGCAAACCGGTCCTATGGGTGGTGATCGGCGGCCTCGTGCTGGTCGGCGCCGCCTTTCTGGCGGTGTGGATCTTTATGGCCGCCGCCCACCCGCGCTAAGGCCCCGGCGAGCGCTGGTGGCGCTCACCGAGAATTTTCGGGGTCAAGGCGCCTGGAGCGCCCGCCAGACCTTCTGCGGCGTCAGCGGCATCTGTAGCTTCATAGCCGCCTCTTGCTTGCCCACCCGCGTCAACGCGTCGATGACGGCGATGACGGCCGCCGGCGTCGCGCCGATGGTGCCCAACTCGCCGACGCCCTTGGCGCCGAGAGGATTGGTGCGGCAGGGCACGTTCGGCCCCAGCTCGTGCCGGAAATCCTGCACAAGGTCTGCGCGCGGCATGGCGTAATCCATGAAAGAGGCGGTCATCGCCTGGCCGCTCTCGTCATAGACCACGGCTTCGGTCAGCGCCTGGCCGAGGCCCTGTACCGCGCCGCCGTCGAGCTGGCCGCGCACGATCATCGGATTGACGACGCGGCCGACGTCGTTGGCCGAGGCGTAGGCGACGACCTCGACCACGCCCGTCTCGGGGTCGATCTCGACTTCGCAGACATGGCAGCCGTTCGGCCAGCTTGGCCCGCCGACCTTGGTGGTGGAATCGACGAGGATGCGGCGCTGCGGCTGGCGTGCGGCCAACTCGAACAGGCCGATGGCGCGGTCCGTGCCGGCGACGCGATATTCGCCCTCGACATATTCGATGTCGGCCGAGGCCGCCTCCAGCGCCTCGGCGGCAAGATCGCGGCCCTTGGCGACCGTCTCCTTGGACGCCGCGTCGATGGCGGAGCCCGCGGTGAACAGCGAGCGCGAGCCGGCGCTGCCAAAACCCGAGCCGCGGTCGGAATCGCCAGTGACCACTTTCACCTTGGCGATGTCGAGGCCGAACGTATCCACCACCAATTGCGCATAGCTGGTGGCGATGCCCTGCCCCATCGGCATCGTGGTCGCATAGACCTCGACATAGCCGTCGCCCGAGACCTCGCAGGTGACGCGCTCCTCGAAGGCGTTGCCGCCGGTCCATTCCAGGAACGAGGCGAAGCCGCGCCCGCGCAATTTGCCGCGCGCCTTCGATTCGGCCTCGCGTTTGGAAAAGCCGGTCCAGTCGGCGACCTTCAACCCGGCGTCGAGCACGGCTTCAAAATCGCCGGAATCGTAAACTTGGCCCATCGCGTTGGTGTAGGGCATCTGCGCGGCCGAGATGAGGTTGCGGCGGCGGATTTCGACCGGGTCGATGCCGGTCTGCCGCGCGGCGGCGTCGAACAGCCGCTCGATGAGGTAGATCGCCTCCGGCCGCCCGGCGCCGCGATAGGCCGCCGTCGGCAGCGAGTGCGTCAGCACCGCGTCGAACTGAAAGTCGATGGTGCGGATGTCGTAGATCGAGGTTGAAACCCAGGGGCCGATCAGCACCTGGATGATGATGCCGGTCGTGCCGGCATAGGCGCCGACGTCGGCCAGCGAGCGCACGCGATAGGCGAGCACCTTGCCCTGCGCGTCCAGCGCCATCTCGGCGTGCGAGACGACGTCGCGGCCGTGGCTGGCGGCGAGAAACTCCTCGCTGCGGTCAGCCGCCCAGCGCACGGGACGCTGAAGCTTGTGCGCGGCGTAGGCGACGACGATGTCCTCGGGATAGATGCCAGTCTTCATGCCGAAGCCGCCGCCGACGTCGTCGGCGACGACGCGGATCGTTTTGGGATCGACGCCGAGCGCGCCGGCGAGCGAATCGCGGGCGCTCGACGGCATTTGGGTCGATAGCCGCATGGTCAGGCGCCCGTCCTTGGGCTCGCCGACGGCGGCGCGCGGCTCCATCGGCGCGGCGGCGAGGCGCTGGTTGACGAGATCGAGCTTCACGACATGGGCGGCCTTGGCGAAGGCCGAGTCAGCCGCCGCCGGATCGCCGTGGCGCATCCGCGCGGCGATGTTGTCGGCCGCGCCTGCAATGACCAGCGGCGCGCCCTCGGCCGTCGCCGCAACGACGCCGACGGCGGCGGGCAGCGGCTCGTAATCCACCATGATGAGATCGAGCGCGTCCTTGGCGGCTTCCGCCGTCTCGGCCGCCACCGCCGCGACGGGTTCGCCGACATAGCGGGCGAATTCGACCGCCAGCGCCGGGCGCAGCGGCGATTGGCCGGGCGAACCGTCGGGACGCTGGAAGATCGGCGCCAGCGGCAGCGGCGTGACGCCGGCCGCCGCCAATTCCGCCCCGGTGTAGACGGCCACCACGCCCGGCAGTTCCAAAGCCGCGCTGGCGTCGATGGCGCCGATGCGCGCGTGGGCGTGCGGCGAGCGCAGGAAGCGCAGATGCAGCCCGCCCGCCGGCGCGAAATCGTCGGCGAAGCGGCCGACGCCTTTCAGCAGCCCCTCGTCCTCGATGCGCTTCACTTCGCGCCCGCTGCCGAAGCGCGCCGTCATCGTCAAAGCCGTCATGAACTCGTCCCCAGGCCGGGCATGTCCCGTCTGAGGCCGATGTGGCGCGAATCGCGCCTCGGTTCAAGGCGGCTTCAGGTGCGCACGACCAGCACCGAACATTGCGCATGGCGCACGATTGTCTTGGCGTTGGAGCCCAGCAGATAATCGGACATCACAGGCCGATGCGAGCCGACGACGATGAGGTCGGCGCCCCATTCCTGCGCCTCGCGCAACAATTCGTGATAGACGCCGCCGCTGGCGACCGCGCACGAGACGCGCTCGCGCGGCAGCGGCACGCCGAGGGCGATTTTCTCCAGCGCCTCCTTCGCGCGCCGCTCCTGATCGGCGTCGAAATCGGCCGGCACGTATTCCATGAAGGTCGCCGGCAGCAGCGGCTGCACATTCATCAGGCGCAATTCGCCATTGGCGCAATTGGCGACCGCGATCGCCTCTTCAAGCCCCTTTGGGGTTTCGGCCTCGTCGGCGAGGTCGACGGCGAGCAATAAGCGACGGTACATGAGCGCTCTCCCTGGCTGGCGGCGCCGGTCGGCTGGCCCGCAAATTGCGATTTATCACGGCCGACGTTTCCTGGCCGGACCGGCGTTGGATGTCATTGTTCCTATACGGCTCTGTCGGTATAAGGGCCGCGCGTGCGACGAGGGGAAGCGATGTGATGGGAGTGAACACGGTCGTTCCGGAGAATTATAAACCTTCTGACGCCGAGCCTTTCATGAATGAAAGACAGAAGGACTATTTCCGCCGCAAATTATTGGCGTGGCGGGAATCGATCATCGCCGAAAGCAGGGAGACCCTCACCTCATTACAGAACGAGAGCGAGAATCACCCCGACATAGCCGATCGCGCCTCATCGGAAAGCGATCGCGCCATCGAGTTGCGCGCCCGAGACCGGCAACGCAAGCTGATCTCCAAGATCGACGCGGCGCTCGCGCGCATCGATGACGGCACTTACGGGTACTGCGTCGACAGCGGCGAACCGATCTCGCTGCGCCGCCTCGACGCCCGCCCGATCGCCACCCTGTCTATCGAGGCGCAGGAGCGTCACGAAAGGCGCGAGCGCGTGTACCGCGAAGAATGAGCCGTCCGGATTAAGCGCGCAGGCGTCGCCCCTCGACGTCGTCGCTTATGCGAGAGCGCGGGTGTCGAAACCGATCATCGCGCTTCGCGAAGCGAGAATTTTCACGCAATGAGTCGCCCGTGGGCAAGCCCTCGGTTCAGCCGTCGCGGCCGAGCAGGCGGGCCATTTCCGCCTCCAGCGATTCCAGATCGTAGAACGTCTCCTCGGCGCGGCCGCTCGGCTTTTCCGGCGACGCCAGCGGGGGCGGCGTCACCACAGGCGCCGCGACTTGAGCCGGCGGCGCGACCTGGGCCGGCGCCGCGACTTGGGTAGGCGGCGCGACTTGGGCGGACGGCGCGATCATCACCTCCGGCGCCTTGGAGACTTCGACGACGGCGGCCGGCTTCGGCGCCTCTATCGGTGGCGGCTCGACGTTGCGCGGACGCAGCGGCGTGATCGGCGAGGGAAGAACGGGGCGCGGCACCGGGGCGGGCCTCAGCGGCGGCGGAGGCGGACGGCGCGGCGGCGCGAGGTCGGCGGCTGGCCGAGGTTCCGGCGGCTCCAAAGGTTTAATGGCT
>JAJYDD010000257.1 GCA_021777795.1 Pseudomonadota bacterium
CCTCGTCGAGTTCGATCGCCGCGTCGGCGGTTTCGGCCGCCTGCGCCAGTCTGGCCATGACGGCGGGCGTCTGGCTCTGCGCCTCGGCTCTCAGACGGTCCAGGGCGCGCTGGACCTGGTCGCGGGCGGCAGATTCCTCGGCCGCCAGTTGCTCCCATTGGGCGCGTTCATCGGCCTCGCGCCGCGCCAAGGCCTCGGCGTCAAGTTTTCCGCGCGCGCCCTCCTCCGCCTCGCGCTGCGCTCTTTCAGCCGCGTTTTCGGTCGCGGCGAGTTGGCCTCGCAGCCGTTCGATCTCTCGCGTCAAGTCGGCGGTCGCGTCTTTGGGGGGCTCCGGCGGGACGAAGGCGCCGGCGGCGACGTTCCGGTCTGGCCCATAGGAGCGGACGAACCAGACGCCAAGCTCCCGGGCGAGCTTCAGGCCGGTCAAAGCCTGCTGCGGCGTGCCTAGGTTTTCGTGGACGGCGGCGTTGCCAAAACGGCGAAGGAAGTGGAAGACGTCGGCCGCCTGACGCGGGAGTTTTCCTTCCTGTTGCAGGCTGCGGAGGGTGTCGTCGAAATTGGATCGACGATCGAGTTCGAGGCCGTTCCGCGCGGCGATGGATTTCGCCATGTGCTCGGCGAATTGCCGCAGCTTGCCCAAAGCGGTGGGCGCGTCCTGATGGAAGGCCCATTCGGCGAGAGCGCCCAAACGGGCGAGGCCCGGCTCGAAAGCTTGCAAAAAATCGAAGTTGCGAGAATTCGGGCCCACGGCGGCCGCCTGGTTGGATTCGAAGGGCCGCATATTGGCCTAGCGTCAGCTTTTCGGCAACGTATGACGTTTCCAAAAGACGAGCGGCAATCCGACGGCGCCGATCGCGACAAAAACTCGTCGCATGGTTCGCGTCGGCCTGCGTCATCAAGGCCTTCAAGGGATGCCCCCGAGAGCGGGCGCACAGGGCCTTTCTTATGGGGAAATTGACCGCCCCAGCCGCGCGATCAACCCGGCTCGCTTCCTCCCTTCGGTTCGTGCAGCTCCGCCCCGCCATGCGGCGCGCCAAGGCGCGGCGTTTGAGCGCGCGGCCACACGGGCCGGTCTTCATCTCCCCATGAGGCCGCAATCGCGCGGCCCGCACCGAAGGGGACCACCATGAAAGGCCAGAATTTCGACATCCATCAAGCCATCACCAATACGATCATCGCCGCCATCGAGCGCGGCGCCGGCGAGTTCCGCCTTCCGTGGCATCGGTCCGCCGGAAGCATGGTCCGGCCTGTCAATGTGGGTTCGAACAAACCCTATCGCGGCGTGAACGTCGTGGCCCTCTGGGCCAGCGCCGATCAGAATGGCTATTCGTCGGGCCTGTGGGGCACCTATCGCCAGTGGGCCGAGGCCGGCGCGCAAGTCCGCAAGGGCGAGAAGGCGGCGCATGTCGTCTTTTACAAGGAAATCTCGATCGCCGACGACGAGGACCAGCCCGAAACCCGCCTCATCGCCCGCGCGAGCCCGGTTTTCGCCGCCGAACAGGTCGAAGGCTATGCCCCTTCCAGGTCAGACGCGGCGGCCCCGCCGATGACACCGATCGAGCAGGCCGAGGCCTTCGCCGCCAAGACCGGCGCGACGATCGAGCATGGAGGCGAACGGGCCTTTTACCGCCCGTCGGCCGACCTGATCGTCCTGCCGCCTCGCGAGGCCTTCATCGGAACGCCGACGATCTCTCCGGCCGAGGCTTACTACGCGACCGCCTTCCACGAACTGATCCATTGGACGGGACATGAGAGCCGCTGCAATCGCCAGCTCGGCCGAAGGTTCGGGGACGCGGCTTATGCGGCCGAAGAGCTGATCGCCGAACTGGGCGCCGCTTTCCTGTGCGCGGACGTTGACGTCAGTGCTGAGCCGCGAGTCGACCACGCGCAATATCTCGACCATTGGCTGAAGCTCTTGAAGGCCGACAAGCGGGCGATTTTCACCGCCGCGTCCAAGGCGAGCGAGGCTGTCGCCTATCTGACGGCGGCGCAAAGAGCATAAGGGCTCTGTCTCGCCGAAAGTCCGAGAGCCGCCATCGAGATGGCAGCGCAGGCAAAATTTGGCGTGGGGGAGGGGAATCGAACCCCTCCTACGGTGCTCTCACGCCGATCAAGACCGAAGTCGATCTTTCGCTACGCAGCCGAATCCTTCTTCGGTCGTCCGCCTTTCCTGATCTTCGACGCCATCGCCTCGAAATCCAACCCCTTGAACACCGACCAGTCGACCTCTTTCATCAACGGGAGCTTCGCGAGTTTCTGGCACTCCTCGCGCGTCAGGGTCCGGTTGGACCCGTAGTCGTCATGGACGTCGACGCGCGTGCTCTGGCCCATCTGCTTGCGCCGCGTCTCGCCGTCGATCGCGGCGTCGACCATGGCGTCCTTGGCGCCATGGCGAAGGGCATGCGGCACCTCAATGTTGCAGCCGATCGCGCCGGCCTTTTGGAGCAGGCGGCCGCACCGCTTCGAGGCCGCGTCGCTCGGATCGGCGCAGGCGTGCAACTGGCGAAAGATGAAGGCGTCCCCTTGCGCCCTGGCCCAGTCGACGAACCCGCACTCATCCCAAAGCTTGTGCAAGACGAAGAAGCTCAAGCTCTCCGTCGTCTTGTAGGGGGTGCGGTACCACTTCCCTTTCTGGGAATCGAAAGCCACGCCGTCGACGCGCCCGATCGAGACCCCGTGTTTCGTCTCGAAGTCGCTTCCGCGCATATAGGCGAGCAGACCAAGGCGCCGCGATGTCGTCTGCGCCAGGGCGGGGAGCAGCGCGTCGTCGAGGAAGCCGGAGGCGACGCCATACCGGAACACGTCGTTGAGCCGTTCGGCGTCGAGCGCTTCGCGCGTCGCCGACGGCCGCAGGGTCTTCGGCCAGATCAGCCGCATGTTACCGAAGGGGTGGGGCATGGGATGGATGCGGATCGTATAATTGATCACGGCCTTGATGGCCGGCAGATAGCCGTCCTCCAGGGTTTTGCGCGTCAGCCGCTCCCAGCAGTTGTCCTTCTTGTTGATCTCGATCGCCGCCTTCGGGCCGATCGCGCGGACGGTCGAGGATTCCGGCATTTCCTTGCCATAGGCGAGGGGAAGGTGCTGCGCCTCGTTGACGAATTTTTGCAGGTCGTAAGGCAGATAGGCGTCGATCGGCTTGTCGCCCATGACGGCAATGAAGACCTCCGCCCGCATTCGCGCGGTCGAAATCGTGCCCCGGTCCACTCCGGCGCCTTCGCGAAGGGCGAGGTAGTCGGCGAGCGCGGCGCTGAACAAAAGGGCGCGGGGAGCTGCGGCGACCAGGGCGGGCGGGGGGACCGGACGGAACACGCCGGCCGGCGCCGCACTGGGTGCGGTCGAGAAGGCGGATGCGTTCGATTGGGGCGGAATTTTTCGGTCTTCGGCGGTCGCCGACGTTTGGAAGGGGTCCGTCCATTGGGCCGGCGGCGCCGACGCGGCGACGTCGGCCGCCATCCGTCGCCGCAGGTCGGCGTGGAGCAGATCGGCGCGGGCGACGACCAGAGGATGCCCCCCGGCGCCGAGGCGGACTTCCTTTTCGATCATCACCCCCTCACGCAGGAAGGCGAACGCCCGCAGGGCGTCGGGGGACATGGAGGCGAAAGGGGAGGCGGGCGAATCCTTGAAGCGCCCTTTCGCCCGCTCGAAATAGGCCGTCAGGGCGGCGCTGAACTCTTGGCGGGCCGACCGATCCGCCGCGTCCGCTTCGGCGATGAAGGGGAATGCCGCCTGGTCTTCCCCGGTCGTCACATTTCCGGCGTCCAAATGCCTCTCCCATGCCGCGAACAACGCTTCGGCCGCGTCCGCCAGCCGCAACGCCTCGAACTGGGCGAGGCGGAGCGAAACAGCGCCGATCCGGATTCTAAGAGGTCCTGGATTCGGGAAAGACGCAAGGGCCCTCGGAAGCCGGGGGCGAATCTGGAAAAAATAGACGTCGCCGCGGCGGACGAGGTAGCTCGGCGGCCGCCGGGACCGCGCTCGCCCGCGGACTACACGGTGATGGGGTGGACGGCGCCCCGAAGCGGCATCGATGTGCCATGATGGTAGTCGGTGAAACAACCGTCAGATGGAGCGCCGTCCATGGGCAAGTCTATCAAGAATCTGTCTTCTGTCACGCAGGTTGGCCTCGATCTCGCCAAGAACGTGTTTCAGGTCCACGCCGTTGACGCGGACGGCGTGACAATCGTCGCCAAGCCTGTCCGGCGTGGCCAGTTGCTGAAGTTTTTCGCCTCGCTGCCGCCCTGCGCCGTCGGCATGGAGGCCTGCAGCTCGGCGCATCATTGGGCGCGCGAGCTGATCGCGCTCGGCTTTTCGGTGAAGCTGATCCCGCCCGCCTACGTCAAACCCTTCGTTCGCCGCAACAAGAACGACGCCGCCGACGCGGCGGCGATCTGCGAGGCCTTGGGGCGACCGAACATGCGTTTCGTTCCGGTGCGCTCCATCGACAACCAGGCGCAACTGATGCGCCATCGGGCGCGCGAGCTTCTTGTCGGCCAGCGCACGCAAATCCTCAATGCGCTACGCGGCCATCTGGCGGAAATCGGCGTCGTCGCCGCGCAAGGCGCGCAAAACGCCTATGTGCTCAAACGCATGGCCGCAGAGGGCTGCGACGAAAACGGCGAGATCGTCGTCGCCGATTGTGTGCGCGCAGCACTGGCGCCGCTGGCCCGCCAGATCGATGCGCTCGACGAGGAGATCGACGCGCTCAACGCCGAGATCGAGACGCAGGTCGAGGCTGACGACAAGGCGCGGCGGCTGATGACCATCCCCGGCATCGGCCCGGTGACGGCTTCGGCCGTCGTCGCCACCGTGCAAGACATCGGCGCCTTCGCCTCGGGCCGCGAGTTCGCCGCCTATCTTGGCCTGACGCCGCGCCAGCATTCGAGCGGCGGCAAGGAAAAGCTCGGCCGCATCTCGAAAATGGGCGACCGCTACTTGCGCAAATTGCTGGTGGTGGGGGCCTGCGCGGTGCTGTGCCATCGCAAGGGCCATGACGACGCATTGCGCGTCTGGGCCGACCGGCTGCTGGAGCGCAAGGATGTCAAATACAAGTTCAAGCTGACGGCGGTGGCGCTGGCCAACAAACTGGCGCGCATCATCTTCGCGCTACTGGCGCGCGGCGGCGTCTACGTCGGGCAAACGGTCGTCGCCTGACGCCGGCAAAAAGATTTTCGCCGCAGGGCGAAACGGAATCGAGGGTGACCAAGGGGTGATGTGAACCACGGAAAGGCTCGGAAGCCAGATGTAGCGTCGGCGCCAATGCGAGCGCGATACGGTGATTGAGGCAAAGAGCCAAGCGGACGATTCATCAGGGCCAGCGGCTAAAAACCCGCATCAACAGGCCGAAGACATGACCGCACCCGAGATGTTCACAGAGCGCCAAGAAAACCCTTGATCAAGGGGCGCCGTCCAGACAGGACGCAATGTAAATTACGGTAAGCGGCGGGCGGAAGCCCGCCGCTTTAAATCCCGGCAGCCCCTCAACTGCACCCCGTCGTCGCCCCACACGTATCGCACTTCAAGCACGTCCCATTGCGCACCAGAGTAAAATTCGCGCATTCCGGACAGGCCTCGCCGATATAGCCCTTCATCCGCGCCTCGGCCCTTCTGTCGAGGGCTTCGTCGGGGAGCTTTGTCGGCGGGGTCCAGGTCAGGGTGTCGAGCACGCTGGCGGAGGTCGGCTCGGCCAGCGCCCCTGGCTTTAGGGCCGTGGCGCCGATGCTCACCGCCGCGACTGTTGGCGCCTTCGCCGGCTCGACATTGGTCTGGACCAGCATCAGCTTGTCGGCCTTCGAGCGGACAAAACCGCGCGAGACGAAGCGCGAGGTGGCCGAGGGCTGGTTTTGCGGCGCGCGGCCCTGGTCGTCGCCTTTGCCCATCGCCGCATGGCCGATGTCGGACGGGTCGACATGGGCGAGGTCGTTGCGGCCGAGATAGGAAATCGCCAGTTCGCGGAACACATAG
>JAJYDD010000258.1 GCA_021777795.1 Pseudomonadota bacterium
GATGTGAAACTCGGGGCCGGCGGTCGAGTTGATCGAGTTGAACAGGATCAGCGTCACCGTCAGGGTGATGACGCCGAGATAGACGTCGCTGATGCGGCCATAAAACATGAAATAGCCGAGCGCTGCCGCAAACAAAGCCGGCACGAGGATCGACAGCAGCAGCGGCGCCGTGCTCTCGCCCATGTTGAACATAGCGATGGCGTAGGTGTAGGCGCCAAGCCCGAAGAAGGCGGATTGGCCGAAGCAGAGAATGCCGCCGAAGCCCCAGATCAGCGCCAGGCTCAGCGCCAGGATCGCCATAATCATATAGACGGTGACATTGAGCACCGTGTCCAGCTCGAAATAGATCGGCGTCAGGATCAGCACGGCGAGGCCGGCCGCGCCGGCGAGCGCCAGTCCCAGGAAGTCGCGCCCGCTCACAGGCTCCTCCGGAAGAAACGCCCGGTGACGCCTTGCGGCAGCACGCGTATGAGCACGATGGCGGCGGCGAGCAATGCGACTTCGCCGAACACTGGCGTCGTCGCATAGGTGGCGAGTTGGTTGATGGCGCCGAACAGGATCGACGCGCTCGTCGTTCCGGTGACGATGGCCGCGCCGCCGCCGATGACGGTGATGAAGCTCTTGGCGACATAGGCGGCGCCGATGGTCGGGAACACGCCCGACACCGGCGCGAGCACGGCCCCGGCAAGCCCCGTAAGCGCCGCCCCGACGCCGAAGGTGACGGCGTAGACGCGGCCGGGGTTGACGCCGAGCGCCGCCGCCATCGCCCCATTCTGCATCGTGCCACGCGCGATGAGCCCGGCGCGGGTGAAGCGCAGAGCCGCCAGCACGCCGGCGAGCGCGACCACGGCGACGGCGATGACGAACAGCGTATAGGCGCTCAGGCGATAACGCCCGATCTCGAAGCTGCCGAGCGGCGCGGAAAGCCCGACGGTGGTGTTGCCGAAGATGGCCGTCGTCAGCCCGATGAGGAACAGGCTGAGGCCCCAGGTGGCGAGCATGGTGTCAATGATGCGCCCATAAAGCCAGCGGATGATGGTCCGCTCGACGATGACGCCGATGGCGCCGACGACGATTGGCGCGACGACCAGCATCGCGATCCAGATGTTGAGGCCGAGCTTGTTGGCCTCAATGGCGGCATAGCCGCCGAGCATGAGAAATTCGCCATGCGCGAGGTTGATGACCTTCATCATGCCGAAGATGATCGCCAGCCCCAAACTGATGAGCGCGAGGCTGGCGATGGCGTAGAGAACCTGGATGCCCAGGAGAGCTGCGAGATCCACGGGATGCCGCCGCCCTCAGATCTTGATGACGTATTGCTGGTTGTCGGTGGGATTCTTGATGAGATTGCAGACCGCCGCCGTGTCCGAAGGCTTCTGCTGCGCGAAATCCTCCAGCAGATTGAACTTCTTGTCCTTCACCTCGGCGATATGCACATCGAGAATGCAATGATGGGTCGGCGGGTCGATCGTAACCTTGCCTGAAGGCGCATCGATGCTGATGCCGGTCTCCAGCGCCTCGATCACTTTCATGCGGTCGACGCTCTGGGCCTTCTTGACCGCTTCCGCCCACAGTTTGAAGCCCTGGTAGCTGCCCATCGCAAGCTCTGTCACGTTGGGATAATCGGCGCCGAAACGCTTGTGGAACGCCGCTAGGAACGCCGTGTTGGCGGCGTTCTTGACGCTCTCGAAATAATTGTAGCAAACCAACATGCCGTTGCATTCGCTGGGCGACAGCACGATCTGCTCATTGCCGACGCCGAAAGTCGTCGAGGCCATCGGGATGCTCTTGTTCATCCCCGCCGCCGCCCACTGGCGATAGAACGAGATGTGGGCGCCGCCGACCAGGGCCGACCAGACGAAATCGGGCTTGGCGGCCTGAATCTTGGCGATGGTCGAGGAGAAATTGGTGACGTCGAGCGGGAAAAATTCGATCGCGGAGACCGAGCCGCCGTTCTCAAGCGTATATTTCTTCACCCATTGCGAGGTGATCTGGCCGTAGTTGTAATCGGCGGCAACGACATAAACTTTCTTGCCCCATTTCTTCATCGCGAAGGGCACCAGCTTCTCGACGGTCTGCGCCGGGGTGACGCCTGTTTCAAACTGATCGCGGTCGCAAACGCCGCCTTCGTATTGCGTGTTGTAGAAATAGAGTGTCTTGAAGCGGTCGAACACCGGCCGGATCACCTCGCGCGAGGCGGACGTGATGCCGCCCATCGCGACGGCGACCTTGTCCTTCAACGCCGCCTGCTGGGCGAATTGGGTGTAGAGCTGCATGGACGACTGGGTGTCGTAGTTGATGAGCTTGATCTGCCGGCCGAGCAGGCCGCCGGCGGCGTTGGCCTCCTCCACGGCGAGCGTCATCGCGTCAATCATCGGCTTGCCGTAGATGTCGAGGCCGCCCGAGAGATCGAGAAGGCTGGCGACGGCGATCGGGTCAGCCGCCGAGGCGCCCTCGAAGCTGAGGAGAGAGGCCGCCGAAACCGCGGCGGCGCTGGTCAAGAACTGTCTGCGGTTGAAGCTCATCTCACAACTCCCCAATATTGCGTGGCCTTCGGCGCCAGCCTCGTCCTGCGACGAATACCTTTGCGCCGCAGGCGATTGCTAGCGTATCGTTCTTCTGCGCATAGTCCGACGTATAGATGCCGGTTCATGTAGTGGTCTACGGACATCGCTCGGATTTGAGTGTTCATTTCTTTCGAATATTTGTCAACCCGGCTCGGTGAATTTTATCTGTTCTGGTTATTTGCAGGCGACGCTGCGGCGCCGCACACAAGTGGACACCAAGCTCGTCGGCTTCGGCCAAAGGATAAGCACGATGCCCCGCCCGCGCTTGCCTACGCCCGCCAAGCCGCTTGCCTGCGGCGCAAGACGCGCGCGTCTCAGAATTGCACGCCGCGCGTCAAGGCGCCATCGATCACCAGATTGGTTCCAGTAGTGAAACTCGACGCCGGACTGGCCAGAAACACCACGCCGCGCGCGATCTCCTCGGGGCGGGCCATGCGGCCGGTCGGGTTGAGCGCCATCGCCTGTTTGAACAGATCCGGCAGGTTGCGCTCGATGTTCTGCCACACGCCGCCGTCGAAATAGGTGTTCCCCGGCGAGACGGAATTCACGCGGATCATCTTCGGCGCCAGCTTGAACGCGAGGCTCTGGGCGTAGTGGATGAGCGCGGCCTTGAACGCGCCATAGGCGGGGCCGGTGAAATCGACCTCGCGCCCCGACACCGACGAGATGATGACGATGGCGGGGTGTTCGGACTTTTCGAGCCAGGGCAGGGCGGCGTTGGCGGCGCGAACCGTGTGCATCATGTCGGTGTCGAAGGCCCGCCGCCAAGCGTCCTCGTCGTCCTGCACAGCGAGCGCCGAGACATTAGCCACGAGAATGTCGAGGCCGCCGAGCGCCTTGGCGCTCGCCGCGACGAAGCTTTCGAGCGCGCTCTTGTCGGCGACGTCGACACCCTCGCCATAGGCCTTGACGCCCTTGGCGTTGAGCGCCGCCACGGCGTCGGCGACTTCGCCGGCGTTGCGCGCGCAAATCGCGACATCGGCGCCCTCGTCGGCGAACAGGTCGGCGCAGCGCCGGCCAATGCCTTTGCTGCCGCCGGTGACGACGGCCTTCAAACCTTTGAGCCCCAGATCCATGTGCGTCTCCTCAAGCCGGCGGCAGGAAATCCTTTCGGATCGAGGCGCCGAGTGTGTATTTGGGATCAACCATGTTGCCGACCCGCATCTTGCCGGCCTGCGTCAGTAGGAAATAGGCCTCCAACTCGTCGAAGCCGAAATCGGCGACGAGCCAGCGGATCAACTCGCGATAGGCGATGCGCGCCGCGTCCTCCATCGGACGGGCGGAGCCGATGGCCATGAAGAACTCGGCGTTCTCCAGGCGCGGCCAGCCGATCGTCCAACTCTTGATGAGATCGACCTGGACGGTGGTGGTCGAATTGATCTCGACCGCGACGCCGCACAATTCCCCGTCGCCCTGGCGGCCGTGGCAATCGCCGAGGAACAGATAGGCGCCCTTCGTCTGGACGGGAAAATAAAGGATCGCGCCCGGCGCGACGTCGGGCAGGTCCATGTTGCCGCCCCAGTAATCGGGTTGCAGCGACAGCACCGCCTCGATCTCGGGGCTGACGCCGAGCGTGCCGATGAACGGTTCGTAGGGCAGCATGATCTTGTCGTTGAAGCGCACGCCTTGCTCGGTCACTTCGTATTTCATCACCCGCTCGGGCAGCGGCTTGTTGAGCATCGGTGTGCCGGCGTTAGCGGCGAGGCCGCCGAATTCGGGGATCAGCGCGGAGGTTCCGGCGGGCTGCGGGCCGCGCGGAACGATGCGCTCGATCCTGACGCATAAAACGTCGCCCTTCTCGGCGCCCTCGACGAAGATCGGGCCGTTCTGCGGATTGACGAAGGGAAAGTTGAGCTTTTGCGACGGCAGGTCGTCGACGGTTTTAATGGCGCCGCCGAAAGCGTCGAGCGTCTCGGCGACGACGACGTCGCCGGGCGCGATTGTCAGCACCGGCTCGGCATAGGCGCCGTAGACATATTTGTATTCGCCCTGCGCCGCCTCGGTCAGGTGATGAACCTTGCCGGCGACGCCTTTCGCCACGCCCTTTCGCGCCATGTAGGAGGAGGAAAACCAGTCTGACATCGTCGTCTCCCCGGGCTTCATTTGAGTTTCACGCCGATCCCGCGCCGCCGTCAAGCGACGGCCGGCGCTTGTGCCAATCGGTGCTGGATTGGAAGGCGTGCGCGATGCGCAGCAGCGTCGCTTCGGAAAGATGCGGGCCAACGACCTGCATGCTGAGCGGCATCCCGGCCGCGTCGATCCCGTTGGGCAGGGTCACCGTCGGGCTGCCGCTGAAGTTGAACGGCGCCGTGAAGCGCAGGATGCCGAGCAGCACGCTGGGGTCTTCGCCGTAAGCCTGCATTTGCGCGAGGCTCGGCGTCGGCATCGGCATCGTGGGAATGAGCAGCGCATCGACGTGTTCGAACATCGCCGCCAGTCGACGCGCGAAGCTAAACCGTTCGAGGTTGATGCCGGCGATCTCCATCCCGGTCGTCGTGAGCCCCTGGTCGATAAGCGCGGCCAGATCCGGCCCGTACTCGGCCTTGCGCGCGGGATAAGTTTCACGATGGGCGAGCGCCGTCTCGGCCGAGCACATCGCGATCCACAGGCTGACGAGCGTCTGGTAAGGCGGAAAGCGCACCTCGCGCACCGTCGCCTTGAGGCCCGCCAGCACATCCAGCGCCTCGTCGAAGGCGGCGGCGACTTGGGGCTCGACGCCGTCGGTCGCATAGCCGCGATCGACGCCGATGCGTAAGCCACGCAGGCCGTCGCCGATGCCCTCCAGATAATCGGGCGGCGGCGCGGCGTAGCTCGTGGCGTCGTGGACGTCGAAGCCGGCGACGACGCCGAGCATGGCGGCGGCGTCGGCGGCGCTGCGCGCCATCGGGCCAACGTGGTCGAGGGACTCGGCGAGCGGGAACACGCCGTAGCGGCTGACGCGCCCCCAGGTCGGCTTGACGCCGGTGAGGCCGCAAGTGGCGCTGGGGAAACGGATGGAGCCGCCGGTGTCGGTGCCCAGGCTCGCATAGCAGAGGCCGAGCGAGGTCGCCACGCCCGAACCGGTGGATGACGACCCGACCCAGTGGTCGGCGCTCCACGGATTGAGCGGTCCCGGCCGCTCGGGATGATGCGAAGTATAGGCGCCCTCGGTCATGGCGAGCTTGCCGAGCATGATGGCGCCCGCCTGCTCCAGCCGATCGACCACCGCGGCGTTGAAGCCTGGCGTGAAATCCTTGAAGATCGTCGTGCCCGAGGTCGTCGGCGCGAAGGTGGTGTTGCAGAGATCCTTGACCGCGATTGGCGCGCCATGCAGCGGGCCGCGCCAGAGCCCGCGCCCGATCTCCGCCTCGGCGATCTTGGCCTTAGCGCGCGCGCGCTC
>JAJYDD010000006.1 GCA_021777795.1 Pseudomonadota bacterium
AAACGCAAAGCCAAAGGCTATCGGACCAAGCGAAACCTCAAAACCATCGTCTACCTCATCGCTGGCGATGTGCTGGCTAATTCCCCACTATGAACATGTAGTCACCCACGTGGAATAGCGACGAGCCAGATATTTTCAGCTCTCATCCGACCAGCAAGTAAGCCACGGAGACGACCACCATCTTCCCGTGCGCCGACAAAGCGCTTGCTCCTGTCTTATGCCTGAGCCGCCTGATGACGAAGATGAACCGAATCCTACTCGCCATGCGCGCTGGAACCAAGACATCGAGAGAGATCGCGCATGCGGTTCGCCTCAGCCGCAGCACGACCTCCTTCGCGCTACGCAGGCTCGCCGACCTCGAAATCGTCGAACGAGCGGGCCTCGCCAACGTAAGCACTCCGGGTGCACCCTTACGTTCGGTTGCGAGTCAAGCCTAGGCTCCGAGGGCGGCTCCAAACTCTGAAGCCAATATGTCTGTTGCGTGACCTTCTGCCGGAGTCCGTAAGAAACGACGAATTTTGAGGCGTTCGCGCCGTCGCGTCGCGGCCGCGTCGACCGATCCATCAGGCTCATCGCGGCCCATTCCATCTCGAGACCCTAAGCCCGGCCGCGTCTCAGGAAAGGCGACGACTTATGTCCACTTTGACACTCTTGCCGCTAATCCGCGTTTCGGATGGCGTACAAACCGACGAAGATTGGCAACTCAGCATCGCCTTCTATCTCGACGACGGGGTTACGCCGGTCCCTCTCAGCGGGCTTAGCTTCACCTTATCCGTCGGCGTCTTCGCGACCCTAAGCACAAGCAGCGGTCAGATCGTTGTAACGGGGCCCACTAACAACCTTCTGGTCATCACCGCTTTGGCCACGCAAAAGGCGAGTTGGCCGCAGGGCGTGTTCCCAATCACTCTTGCTGCAACCGACGGCTCTGCGACACGCGATCTCTTCGCCTCTTCGACACTTTCGATCGGATCCGGCCAGGTCGCCAGCGTCTCCTTGCTCGTCGCGCCCGATAGCGTCCCGCGTTCGGTTGCGGCCGTGATTCCGGCGGCGCTCGCCGCCGCGCTCCAGGCGCTTCAACCGACGGCGTTGGCCGCTGGACTTGCGGGCCTGACGAGTCCGCAACTCGCCGTTCTGACACAGTCGATTTTCGGCGCCTTGCCAGTACAGAGCGGATCGGGCGCGCCGGTCCCCAGCGGGCAAGCTTTCATAAATAGCTCCGGATATGTGGTGATCGCGCAATGACAAAATTTTCTCTCGTATTTGCTCTCTTCGTCGCCCTCTCCGCGAGCCCTGCTTTTAGTCAAGTGTCGCCGCCGGTATTGAAGGTCGAGGACGGCGGCACCGGAGCCAGTTCCGCACCGTCGGCGCGTACGAATCTCGGCGCCGCGGCGGCCGGCGTCAACAGCGACATCACTTCGCTTTCCGGGCTAGCCACACCGCTGCCGACCTCCGAGGGCGGCACGGGCGCGACGGGCGGCGTCTCGCCAACGGGATCGTTGACCACCACTCCGGAGACCGTCATCAACGTGGCGGATTACGGGGGATGTTCAGGGTCGCCGTCAAGCGACACCGCAAATCTGAATTCGGCGCTTGCGGCCGCTCGCAATTCGACCGCTTATACGAACAACCAGCCCGTGCGCGTTGTTGGCGGCTTTTCTTCGAACGGCGTCGCTTGCGCTGTCACTCAAGTCAACGCGACAGGGTTCACTCGGTTCGGCGCCGGCGCTCGTTTGGTCATCGAAGACCTTACCTTAGCGTGTTCCGGGTCCGGCGACATCTGCCTGGACACGCTGGGGTCGCTCAGCGTTCAGTTCAATAAGGTCACCATTATTGGCTCAGCGAGTTCGCCGCCAATGATCGGCCTTCAGGAGGGCAATATCGCCCCCGCTTCTTACGCCTGCTGCATTCACACGCACTATGGACTGGAGATCGTGGGGTCGTTTACATTCACCGGGATATACTCCGCGGCCTCCGAATCGACCACGTATTATTCGCCGATAGTCAGGAATAACGGCGCCAATCTCGGCGTCATCGGTTCTCTCGGAGCCATCTCCGGAGGAAGCGGTTACCGCAACGGCGTTTACACTAACGTTTCCTTGGTGGGATCAGCAACGGGCGTCGGTGCGGTGGCGACCATACAGGTATCCGGCGGCACAGTCACCAACGTCACGTTGGCCAATCAGGGGAAACAATACGCAATCGGCGACTCTCTGACGGCCTCGGCCGCTTCTCTGGGAGGATCGGGTGCAGGCTTCAGCGTCCCCGTCGCCAATATCGGCCAATTCGCGATGGTGTTGGACGGCCAGAATCACTGGGGAGTCTCTTCTTCTTTCCAAACCGTAAATTGGCCGGCAGATACCTACTATACATTTACCGAGAACAACATCATCGGTGGTTCGCTTCGCTTCTATGGCGCCGCCTATACGGGCGCTCCGCTTTGGATGGCGTCGGTTGAAGGCCTGAGAACGGCGCACTTATATCTGGCTCAGGCTGCCTCAGGTCCGTGCGTCTCGTTGTTCGACAATGACGCCACGTACACGCTACACAACATCAGCGAGACGCTCGAAATCGAATGCGAAACCTCCGCCGCGAGCTACGACGTGCAACTGACGGGTTCCAATCCCACTCCGAACGTCAGCGGCCTTAATGTGTTGGACCAACTTAGCACCGTCAATACCGCGATCCTTGGAGTGGATTCCGGCATCACAGCCGTCACCGCGCATGGCGCCAAAGTGATCCTCGGTCACTCCGCAACGAATGTTCCGTTGTTTGGCATAGGTTCAGCCGCCCTTTGGAACTTCGACGGCGCTGTTAGCCTACCCCTCGCTTGGGAGTATAACGCTCCGTCGTCTGCGCTTGTCTCCGGCGTATCCGGGGGCGTTCCCACCGCCGGCGGAGGGCCGCTGGACTTCATGACCTCGACTTCTGGCGTCTCGGGCGCTTACTCATGCGCGCGCCGGCTTTCGTTTGCCTACAATGGTCCGCTCTGCAATGTTAGGCGCGCAAGCGACTCTGCCAGCGTCGATTTATATCCCAGCGCCGCCGGTGTGATAGACAAATCGGCGATTACGACCTTTTGCGCCAACACCTCGTGCTACATCGTCACCGAGTACGACCAGTCAGGCAATGGAAACGTCGCCCGCAATACGACCGCGGCTACCCAGCCGGCGCTCGTCATCGAGGGATCGGCGCTCAACTACGCCGTCTGCGGAACCTGGGGAGACGGCGGCAACACGTCGCTCGCGGTCAGCGCGAACTCGGCCATCAACAACTTGTTCTCTTCGTCCGGGTTCGCCTCGGTCGTCGCGAACAAAACCACGGCGATTACGAACTCGATGCGTTTGCTCTCCAGACTGTCTGGTAGTTCTGGTTGGGAGATATCTGGAGCCTATACCGCAGGATATGGCTTTCCCCAGTTTACAATGGGCGCTACGAGCGGCTTTGGACAATGGGTCTCCTCGTCCGCCATGCCGGCGACTGGGGCGCGGATATACGACGTATCTTATAACTACGCATTGCTGTCGAACGTGCCGACCCTTGGCGTCAACGGCGTAGCGGCATCCTACCAAAGCACGGTTCAGCCAAGCGGATCGATTGGCGACTCAAGCAATCTCATCATCGGGAACAACTCCGCCGGCGGCTATGGGTGGCCCGGTGACATATGTGAGGTGGTTCTCGCCAGGCAGGCGCTGTCCGCGACCCAGATCGAGGCGATACGACGGAATGAGGCGGTATTCTACGGCCTTTTCGGCGTACGCTAACGCCACGGCTGATCGAGGCGCCGGCCCTTCCTGGCGTGAGAGTGGGGCAGACGGGCAATTTCATTTGTTGCCCGCCCTGCCGCAATCCAGACCCAGCCTTGCGCGAAAATGCGAGCGGGGCGGTGAGCCGAAGCGGTTCGCGTCTGTTCTCAATCGACGTGGAAGGAAGCGGGCGGCGTTTGCAACGCCGCTCACGAGTCCGCAGGGCGGCCGGCGGACCTCAAGATGTTGAGAATATCTCGCGGTGGCCGCACCGCGCGGTTGTTCTTGATGGCGACTACGTCGACCGAGCCGACCACGAGTTGCGCGCCTTCCCGGTTTACGATCTGGCGAAAATTGAGCACCGGCCCTTTGAAGCCGCTCAATTCGGTCACAACTTCGAGCAGGTCGTCGATGAAGGCCGGCGCCAGGAACTCCGTTTGCAGCTTCGTTACGGCGAAGGCAAGGCCGCTCGACTGCGCCAGGAGATTGTGCTGAAAGCCGCAGCGCCTCAACCATTCGGTTCGCCCGCGCTCGAAAAACCGAAAGTACGAGGCATGATAGACACGCCCGGAGAAGTCCGTGTCTTCATAATAGACCCGGATCGAGACGCGGTGCGGGTTTTCAGGCATTTGGGCTCCTCGACAGCTCGGTGGCGCCGATACTTTGACCCCCTAAGCTCACGATGCTATCTGCGATATCATGAACGTCATTTTCATGGGCGCGCCAGCCTTTGCTGTCCCCACGCTGAAGGCTCTGTCAAGCCTCGGCTCCACTCTCGTGGCGGTATACACCAAATCGCCGCGCCAGGGGGGGCGGCGCGGTCTGGAATTCGTCAAGACTCCGGTTCATCTGATAGCAGAGGAACTTGGAATTCCTGTCAGAACGCCTCAAACGCTTCGCGACCCAAGGGCTCAACAAGAACTCGCTGACTTGAAGGCCGACATCGCGATCGTTGCGGCTTATGGCTTGCTTCTGCCTGCAGAAGCGCTGGCGGCGCCGCGGCTCGGCTGTTTCAACCTCCACGCTTCCCTGCTGCCGCGCTGGCGCGGCGCGGCGCCCGTTCAGCGTGCGATCATGGCCGGAGACGAGGAAACGGGCGTCTCGATCATGCGAATGGAGACGGGACTAGACACTGGGCCGATAGCAGGCGAGGTCAGAACGCGCATTGATCCCATCGAGACGAGCGGTGAACTCACCGCGCGTCTGGCGGAACTCGCCGCCCAAACCATTCGCGTGAACTGGGACGCGCTGACCCACCAGCGTTTGGCGTTCGCGCCGCAACCTGCCGCCGGCGTTGAATACGCGCACAAGATCGAAAAAGCCGAGGCGCCGATCGATTGGAGCGCCACCGCCCAGCGCGTGAAGGGCCATATTCATGGGCTGTCGCCATTCCCGGGCGCGACGACCCAACTCCAGACGCCAGGGACACCGGAGAGATTGAAGATCCTGCGGGCGGAGCTTTGCGAGATTGAGGGACCGCCAGGCGAGGTCCTCGACGAGGGAATGGCGATTGCGTGCGGGACGGGGTCGGTTCGCGTTTTGCAAGCGCAGCGTCCCGGCCGCAAGGTCGTTTCTGGCCTCGAACTTATGCGCTCCGGGGTTCTGCGGGTCGGCGACGTTCTGACGTCTTGATCTCCTGACCGGGTGACCCTGTGGTAACGACACGCTGCTTTGAAACGCAGCTTCACCGTCTGCGATCAAGCGCTTTGGCGCCAATGTCCTTTCGAAAGAAGCCGTTGCTCCAATCCACGGCGCTGACGGCGGCGTAGGCCCTTTCGCGCGCGGTTGCGAGGTCGTGCGCCACGCCAGTCATGACGAGCACGCGGCCGCCGTCAGCAACAATGTGTCGCCCCTGTCGCCGCGTTCCGGCATGAAAGACTTCGACGTCTTCGAGTGCCTCAGCACGCTCCAATCCGCCGATGGCGTCGCCCCTCACGGGCGCGCCGGGATAGCCCTTGGCGGCGATCACCACTGCAAGGGCGGCGTCTTGCGAAAACGGGGGCGCCTCGGCAGGGAGGGCGCCTTCAGTGGCGGCCCATAGCCAAGCGAGCAAATCGCCGCGAAACCGCGGAATGACGACCTCGGCCTCGGGGTCGCCAAACCGGACGTTGTATTCAAGCAATTGCGGACCAACGTCCGTCATCATCAGGCCCGCGAACAAAACGCCGCGAAAGGGCGTGCCGCGTTTGCGCATGCCCTCGACCGTCGGAATTATGATGTCGCGCATGATGACTTGCGACAGTTGCGGGGTTACCAGTGGACTGGGGGAGTAAGCGCCCATGCCGCCGGTATTGGGGCCGGTGTCGCCGTCGCCCGCGCGCTTGTGATCCTGCGCATCGCCGAAGGGGATTGCGCGTTCCCCGTCGCAAAGCGCGAAAAACGAGACTTCCTCGCCCTGAAGGTGCGCCTCGACCACGCATTCCGCCAGCGCGTCGCTTTCATACAGCGCTTCGATCGCCGCTTGGGCCTCCCCGAGGGTTGCAGCGACGACTACGCCCTTGCCGGCGGCCAGACCGTCGGCCTTGACCACGATCGGCGCGCCTTGGAGCGCGACATATTCTAACGCCGACGCGCGATCTCGGAACCGGCCGTAGGGCGCGGTCGGAATGGCGAACTCGCGGCAGAAATCCTTGGTGAAACCCTTGGAGCCCTCCAGGCGCGCCGCCGCGCGGCTCGGGCCGAAGGCCGGCACGCCGGCCGCCGCGAGATCGTCAACGACGCCGGCGACCAAGGGCGCTTCCGGGCCGACGATGACGAAATCGATACGATGCGCGCGGCAGGCTTCGAGGACCGCGCGCGAATCGACGATCGAGACATCCAGCAGGCTCGCCACCGCTTCGCAGCCGGGGTTTCCGGGCGCGACAAACAGCCGGTCAAGCAGCGGCGACTTGGCGATCGCCAACGCCAGCGCGTGCTCTCGCCCCCCGGAACCGAGAATCAAAACATTCATTCCGCGCGTCCTGTATCCGGGCCGGCCGGACATCCAGATGACTTCACCGGCTCAAGCAGCGCTTTAGCGCCAATTGAGAGGTCCGGTCGAGGCCGTAACGTCAACTTCACTTCTCAAGATCGGCGCGGACAGCTTCGATATTATGTCGGAAGTCGCGCCCTCCCTCAGTCGAGTTCCTGTGCGCCGCCCTTCTTCGCCCGCGAGCCCTTGTGCTCGCGGGCGATTTTTTTTGGCCTTTTGCACACGCGCCTGTCTCTCATGTCGCTTGCGCCGCCGCGAGCCGAGCCTATTTAACGCAGCGGGCGCCCGGCGCAGCCGTGCGACTCTAGGAGAACATCGTGATCGGCAAATGGAAGATCCGGGCGTGCGCAGCGTTCCTCGCCGCCTCAACCGCGACCGCCGCCTATGCGGATTCCACAGACCCCGACCTCATCTTCCGCAAGTCGACGACGTTTAAACTGCTGACGCCCAATGACAAATTGGCGGTGTATGGAATCGACGATCCCCTGGTCGCGGGCGTCGCGTGCCATTACACCGTACCGGAGAAGGGTGGCCTGCTAGGGGCGTTTGGCCTTGCCGAACAGACGTCGGATATTTCGCTAGCCTGCCGACAATATGCGCCAATCAAGTTTCTCGGCAAAGGCTCGCAGGGCGATGTCGTGTTCTCCGAGCGGCGGTCTCTGTTTTTCAAGAAAATGCAGATCGTGCGCGGCTGCGACGTCAAGCGCAATATTCTCGTCTACATGACCTACTCGGACAAACTGGTCGATGGCTCGCCCAAGAACTCGACATCGACTGTGCCTGTCCAGCCGTGGGGTAGCCAGACCGATATCCCCAAGTGCGGCGATTTTATCAAATGAGGATTATTCCCCGCATTTGATGACATAGGGCTCATCGACCGCGGAGACCGGCGTGGGGCGCCCATCGATTGCGCTGCGCGTGCCAAAGGCCAGCGCATGGCCACGCCCATGCGCTTCGCACCAAGCGTCGGCGACGACTTGGCCGCAACCGCTGCCGGCAGCGAGGCAATCCTCGATCCCGTAGCCATCGTTAGCCGCGATCTCATATTCGTGCGGGTCGGCGGCGCGCGCCGGGGCCGACGCGCTCATCGCCCACATCGCCGCCACGAGTGCAGGCAGGGCAACCATGCGGGTGCTCTTCATACGTAACGCTCTCGCGAAATTTGAAACACGACATCCGTCACCCAATCTGCGATCAGGAACTGAATGACTGGTTAAAGACACTTCACCCGAAGGCGTTGATTTCCATTCAACTATTTGGCGTCCACGACAGGGTGGCAAGCAAGCGGCGCAACGCCTCCACGGTGCTGCGGTCGGCGACGCCATCGACTTGCGCAGGGCGAAAATGACGCTGGAAAGCGGCTACAACGGTCTGCGTCCGAGCGTCGTAGACGCCGTACGGTTCGATGTCGTAGCCGTAGAGCGCCAGCAGGGTTTGCAGCCCTCGCACCGGTGGTCCCTCCTGATCGCGCAGGATGAGCCCAACCTCTTCCGGCGGGTCAGGCTCGACCCAAAGACCGACCCCAGCCCGCCCAAGCTCGGCCCAAGGGAAGACCTCGCCAGGGTCGCGCTTGCGCGCCGGGGCGATGTCGGAATGGGCGAGCACCCTTTCGGGGCGGACGGCGCAGCGCTCTGCAATGTCGCGGCAGAGCGCAATGACGGCCTCGATCTGCCGATCCGGGAACGGCGGTGAGCCGCCGTCGTGGCCAGGGTTGCAGATTTCGACGCCAATCGAGGCGGAGTTCATGTCGCGCTCACCGCGCCAGCAGGAGAGGCCCGCATGCCACGCCCGCCGCGCTTCCGGCACCAACTGGACGATGCGACCGCTCTCCACCACGACGTAATGGCTGGAGACCTCAGCCGAGGGCGCGCGCAACAGCGCGATCGCCGCTTCGGCGGAGGCCATGCCGGTGTAATGCAATATGATGCTGTCCGCTCGCAGGAAGTTCCGTCGCTCGCCATGATTGGGCGAAGGGAGCACATCCGCGACGAGCGGGCTGTCGGGAGAGAAGTTCTCGCCCGAGTCCGCCGGCGTCAATACCAAGCCCGGCACACCCGGCGCCCGTAGTAATCGTAATAGAACTCGGCGCAGCGACGCGGCGGCGGGGCGTAGCCCGGGTCTTGCGGACGAGCCGCTGCCGAGCCGATCATCGCGCCCGTGGCGGCGCCGGCGACGCCGCCGAGCAAGGCGCCCGCCGGCCGGTTGGTGAGCGCGCCGCCAAGCAAGGCGCCCGTGGCGCCGCCGATGATGGCGCCGCCCGCCGCGCCCTGGCCCTCTGGCGTATTGCAGCCGGCCAGAGAAAGCGCCGCCGCAACGCCCAGCGCGAGGCCGGTAACCTTTAGCATCATGACATAAAACTCCTCGGGTCCATTTCGAGCCGCCCCGCCTCTCAATCTCGCGTCTAGCGCGACGGCCGAGCGCCAAGCCGGGACACTGACTATGGAGCGCTGAACATAGAGTGAAAAAACGCGTCTCGCCGTGACAAAATCGTCACGAGAGCCGAGGACTTTCCAGTAACACCTCAAGATTTGCCGCGAGCCCGCCACGATAACGCACCAATCATGGCGAAACCCCGGCGAGACTATACTAATCATCCCTCAGTGCGACCGGACACGCTTCGGCCGAGGCCGTGCGTCGGAATAGAGATCGGAGGCAAGCAAGGTTTCGGCTTCCGGCAGGCTCGTAAGTGATCGCAGAAGGGCTGGCGCGGCGGTGCAATTGCGTGTAAGAGCGCGCTAGCTTTCTCCCGGTTCGGCGCGGCCGCCGTCGAACCGGACGCTTTTTGTTGGAGACATCGATGGCTGTTCCGAGACGCAAAACGTCCCCCTCGCGCCGCGGCATGCGCCGCTCCGCCGACGCGCTGAAAGCGCCAACCTATGTCGAGGACAAGGATTCGGGCGAGTTGCGCCGGCCGCATCATGTCGATCTGAAGACCGGCATGTACAAGGGCCGTCAGGTTCTAAAGCCCAAGACAGTCGCCGAAGTCTGATCGCGACTGGTTCGCGGTTCGAGCCGCTCGCAGATAGGAAAACCCGCCGGAGACGCGCAAGCTTGCGCGTCTCCGGCGGGTTTTTTTTTGCTTTTCGCGCTCAGCCGTCGAGTTGGTCGACCCAGATCGGATTGGTCCAGGCGCGCCGTCCTGCAGCGTCGATTATGACGACGCGGAACCAGGGAATGGCGCCGGGATCGACCCAGGCCTGCCGCGTTCTCTCCCCCACTTCCAGCGTCGCGCCCGTCAATTGGCGCCCGATACGGGAAATCGCGCGTGACGTGCCGGTGACGAGGGCGATAGCATCGACTGGCGAGCAGGCGACTGTCACCTCATGGCGACCGACCTCGACGTCGATCAGGCGCGGCCCCTGGCTCGCATAGAATTCCCCAGCCTTGAGGGCTGCTAGCAGCGCCTCCGGCTCCAGGCTCTGCGCTTTCACCTCGACGAAGCCTCCGAAAGCGTCGTGATCGCCGTTGCGGAAATGCGCGTCGTCTGTGGCGATGGCCGTCAATCGGCGCCCCTCGTTGCAAAGCTGGTCGAGCAGATAGAAGCCGTCGCCGCGATCGGTCTCGACCGCGCACCCGTGATTGTAGATCTCTACCGCATGAGCGCTCGCAAGCGCGCGGCCGTCGCCGATCCTCAGTTGCGACCACGCGGGATGGGCGATGGCGACGAAGGCCCCCGCCGCCCGCGCCCGCTCCGCTAGTTCGACCCCGGTCTCCCCCGGCCGCGTAGCCGGGAAATCGAGCGGCAGCCCGACTGCGAGGATGTGCCAGAGTTCGCCGACCTCGGTGCTCATCGCGTGGAGTTCAGCGCCAATCAAGGTCGTGAAATCATTGGAGCGGAATGCGCGCGTGTCGGTGATCGGCCATTCGTAGCGGCCAAGGAAGTGGTCGGACAGATTCAAGAAGTCGTAGCCCGCGCGTTTGTAAGCCTCGACAACCTGCTCCGGTCCTAACGCGCCGTCGGAGCGATCGGAATGGGTGTGCAAGTTGCCGCGCCAGAACCGGCCCGGCGTTGAAAAGGGGGGAATGCGCATCACGACTCCGGGCGCTTTTTCAGCGATCAAACCCCTTGTTCAGCGCGCGCTTCGCTCTTTGACGCCACGCCGAACAAAGCGTCTGGCCATCACACGTCGAAATGCGGGCCGCCGTAGCCGGCGTCGGCCGGAATGGTCAGCCGGTAACCGTTCGCCGTCTTCTCGGCGATGGGTTCGATGGGCTGGACACGGCGCGCCGCCGCCGCCGCGATCGCCTCGGCGACTGTCGCGCTCTGGCCGAGCAATTCGAGGTTCAGACGGGTCGGCAGCACCAGAGCGTAGCGCCCGCGCACCGCCTCTTCGAGGGCGCGGCGCGGCTCGATCCAAACCGAATCGACCGCCTCTGCGCCATCGTGGACAGCCGTTTGCTCGGCCGGCGCCCCGACGATGTAAAAGCGGGTGTCGAAGCGCTTCGGCAGGATCGGCGGCGTGATCCAATGCGCGAACAACGTCAGCGAATCGAGCGAAAGCTCAAGATCCTCGGCCTTCACGCGCTCGTGGAACGGGGCCGCAGACGCCAGCGCCAGCGCCCCGCCGTCGCGCGGCCGCGCAAGCAGCACGCCACATTCCTCGTAAGTTTCGCGGATCGCCGCCACCCGCGCGATGCGCTCGACATCGTCGCCCGCCAGCGCGCGATCCCCGGGATCGACGCCGCCGCCGGGAAACACCAGCGCGCCGGAGGCGAACTCGATCTGCCGATGTCGCGTCACCATGAATACCTGGAGCCCATCGGGCCCGTCGCGAACCAGCAGCACGGTCGCCGCTAAACGCAGCGGCGCGATCTCCCCGTTCGACGACGGCTTCATGGCGAGCGACAAATCCCCCTCCTCTTCTGCGCGTCAGGCCGTGCGCCCAGCGCCGCTCTTGCCGAGTGCGGCCTGCGCCGCCGCGAGCCGCGCTATCGGCACCCGGAACGGCGAGCAGGACACATAGTCGAGACCCACGCTTTCGCAAAAGCCGATGCTGGCGGGATCGCCGCCGTGCTCGCCGCAAATGCCGAGTTTGATCGTGGCGCGCGTCGCCCGGCCCCGCTCCGCCGCGAGCTTGACCAATTCGCCGACGCCTTCCTGGTCCAGCGTCACGAACGGATCATTGGCCAACAGGCCCTTCGACGTATAGGCGCCAAGAAACGCCGCCGCGTCGTCGCGCGACAGGCCAAGCGTCGTCTGCGTGAGGTCGTTGGTGCCGAAGGAGAAGAACTCGGCGCTCTCCGCGATTTCTCCGGCCCTGAGCGCCGCGCGCGGCAACTCGATCATCGTGCCGACTTGATAAGGCACCGCGACGCCCGTTTCCTTGGCGACCTCCTCGGCCATGCGGTCGATGATCTTCTTGACCAAGTCGAGTTCGGGCCGACCCATCACCAGCGGCACCATGATTTCGGCCGTGACGGGCGCGCCGGTTTTGGCGGATGCCTCCACTGCGCCTTCAAAGATGGCGCGGGCCTGCATCTCCGCGATCTCAGGATAGCGCACCGCCAGCCGCACGCCGCGAAAGCCCAGCATCGGGTTGAACTCGTGAAGTTCACTGGCCCGCTGGCGCAGTTTCTCGACGGAAGCGCCGATCGATTTCGCGACCTCGGCCATGTCAGCCTCGGTCTGCGGCAGAAACTCGTGCAGCGGCGGGTCGAGCAGGCGGATCGTCACCGGCAGGCCTTGCATGATCTCGAACAGTTCGGCGAAGTCCTTGCGCTGCATCGGCAGCAGCTTGGCCAGCGCCGCGCGGCGGCCGGCCTCGTCGTCGGCCAGGATCATCTCGCGCACTGCGACGATGCGCTCGCCTTCGAAGAACATGTGCTCGGTGCGGCAAAGACCAATGCCCTCGGCGCCGAAGCTGCGCGCCATGCGCGCGTCGAGCGGCGTCTCGGCGTTGGCGCGCACCTTCATGCGCCGGACGCCGTCGGCCCATTCCATCAGGGTGGCGAAATCGCCGCTCAGTTCCGGCTTCACCATCGCGATCACGCCCGCGAAGACCTGACCGGTCGCCCCGTCGATGGTTAACATGTCGCCCTTCTTGAGCGTCTGACCGCCGGCGACGAGTTGCTGCTTGGCGTAATCGATGCGGACGGAGCCGACGCCGGAGACGCAGGGCTTGCCCATGCCGCGCGCAACCACGGCGGCGTGGCTGGTCATGCCGCCGCGCGTGGTGACGATGCCCTCGGCGGCGTGCATGCCCTGAATGTCCTCGGGGCTCGTCTCGACGCGCACGAGGATGGTCTTGCGCCCGGCCTGCTTGAGCGCTTCCGCCTCCTCGGCCGAAAACACGATCTCCCCGCTCGCCGCGCCCGGCGACGCCGGCAGGCCGGTCGCGATCGGCTCGCGCTTGGCGTTGGGATCGATGGTCGGGTGCAGCAACTGGTCGAGCGTCGCCGGCTCTACGCGAGCGATCGCCTCCTCGCGGGTGATGAGCCCCTCGTTGGCCATGTCGACCGCGAGCTTCAGCGCCGCGCGCCCGGTGCGCTTGCCGTTGCGAGTCTGCAACATCCAAAGCTTGCCGCGCTCGACGGTGAACTCCAGATCCTGCATGTCCTTGTAATGCTTCTCCAGCAGTTGCGTCGTTTCGACGAATTGCTGGAACACCTCCGGCATGATCGCTTCGAGCGAGGGCCGGTCGGAGCCGGCGGCGGCGCGCGCGACTTCCGTAATGTTCTGCGGCGTGCGGATGCCGGCGACCACGTCCTCCCCCTGCGCGTTGACGAGGAACTCGCCATAGAGTTCTTTGGCGCCTGTGGAGGGGTTGCGGGTGAAGGCGACGCCGGTGGCGCTGGTGAGCCCCATATTGCCGAACACCATCGCCTGCACGTTGACGGCGGTGCCCCAATCGGCGGGAATGTTGTTGAGCCGGCGATAGGTGATAGCGCGCGCGTTCATCCAGGAGCCGAAGACCGCGCCGATGGCGCCCCAGAGTTGGTCTCTAGGTTTCTGCGGGAAGGGCTTGCCGGTCTCCTCCTCGACCTTGCGCTTGTAGGCGACGATGACATCGCGCCAGTCTTGCGCGGAAAGATCGGTGTCGAGCACGAAACCTCGGCGGTCTTTATAGTCTTCGATGATCTCCTCGAAATTGTGGCTGTCGACCTCCAGCACGACGTTGGAGTACATCTGAATAAAGCGGCGATAGCTGTCATAGGCGAAGCGATCGTCGCCCGAGGTCTCGGCGAGGGTCTGCACGGATTCGTCGTTGAGGCCGAGGTTCAGCACCGTATCCATCATGCCCGGCATCGACGCGCGCGCTCCCGAGCGCACGGAGACCAGCAGCGGATTGGCGGCGTCGCCGAAGACGCGGCCAGTCTGGCGCCCGACCACCGCGATCGCCTCCTCAACTTGGTCCGCAAGGTCGGCGGGATAGCGGCTGTCATGCTGGTAGAAGTAGGTGCAGACCTCGGTGGTGATCGTGAAGCCCGGCGGAACCGGCAAGCCAAGTGAGGCCATTTCCGCGAGATTGGCCCCCTTGCCGCCCAGGAGATTCTTCATCTCCGAGCGGCCCTCCGTCTTTTCCGGCCCGAACGAGTAAACCCACTTCGTCATGCAAAGCTCCAAATGAGGCCCATTGCTTTTCAGCGATGCGCGCGCAAGCCCACGGCAAAGGATACCCAGCCGGCGCCGTGGAACAACAGGTCCACGCCAAGAAGCGTTCCCAGCACATATAGGCTCGACATCGGCCAGTGAATGACAATGATCAAGCCGAGCAGGAACGTCACCGCGCTGCCTAACCACACCATGCTGCGGCGCGGGCTGGCGGGAAGCTGAAAGGCGAGATAGGCGCGCACCACGCCGGCCGCGATGAGGCCGGCGCCGATCATCAGCGTCAGAATCGCGGAGGCCGCGGCGGGGTCGAAGATGCAGAATACGCCGGCCAATACATAGAGCACGCCGCCCGCCACCCACAGGAAGAAACGTCCCCAGGAACGCGCGTGCATGCCGACGCCGATCTCCGCCGCGCCCGCCACCACCAGCAGCACGCCGTTCAGCGTCACCATCGCCAGCGTCGAGAACAGCACGAAGGCGAGCGAGGCGGCGCCGAGCAGCATCAGCAAGAGCCCAAAAGCGAGAATCGCGCCCCATTTCGCGCGCAGGCGATGGATCGCTTGGCCGAGGCTGTGCGGTTCGCCAATTGCGGTCACGGTTTCCTCCTCCGCGTCGGGCGGCCGTTCGTCGCCGGATGCGGCCGTATTGTCAACGGCCGCGCCGGAGTTCGCCCAAAATCTGCGCCGCGTATTCGACCATCGGCACGATTCGCCCGTAGTTGAGGCGGGTCGGGCCGATGACGCCGAGCACGCCGGCGATGCGCTGGTCGGCGCCGCGCAAAGGCGCTGCGATCATCGAGGAGCCGGAGAGCGAGAACAGCTTGTTCTCGGAACCGATGAAAATCTTCACCCCCTCGCCGTTCTCGGCGCGGTGGAGAAGGTCGATCACATCGGTCTGGGTTTCCAGATCGGCGAACAACAGCCGGATGCGTTCGAGTTCCTGCGCCTCGCTGGAAGCGCCAATCAGGTTCGCCTGGCCACGCACGATGAGTTGCTGGCGCGCGCCGCCCGCGCCGGCCCAGAAGGCCAGCCCCGCATCAACCAACCCCGCCGCCAATTCGTCGATCTCGTTGCGCGCCGCGTCGCGGGCGCTCTCGATCTTCGCCCGCGCCTCGGCCAGCGTGCCGCCGCGCGCGTGGGCGTTGAGGTAATTGCCGGCTTCGGTCAGGGCGGAGGCGGAGATGTTGGCGGGAATGGCGACGACGCGGTTTTCGATCGCGCCATCCTCGCCGACCAGCACAGCGAGCGCCTTCTCGGCCTCCACGCGCACGAATTCGATATGGCGCAGCCGCACGTCGTCCTTGGTCGTCAGCACCAGCCCGGCGCCGCGGGTGAGATCGGACAGCAGCGTCGTGGTCCGCGTCAGCGCATTCTCATAGCCGCCGCCTTCGGCCGCCTCGCGCGCCTGGCGCGCGATGCGAACCCGCTCCTCGTCCGCCAAGCCGCCGAACTCCAGCAGCGCGTCGACGTAGAAGCGCAAGCCCACCTGCGTCGGCAGCCGCCCGGCGCTGGTGTGGGGCGCGTAGATGAGGCCGATCTCCTCGAGATCCTGCATCACGTTGCGGATCGAGGCCGGCGAGAGCGTCATCGGCAATTGCCGCGACAAGCTGCGCGAGCCCACGGGTTCGCCGCTGGCGAGATAGGTTTCGACGATGCGCCGGAAAATCTCGCGCGATCGGGAGTCTAGGGCGGAAAGCGCGCTCGGCTCCGGCGCTCGATCTGGGGAAAGGGACATGCACCAGTTTGAAGCGATCGGCGCCGCCGCGCAAGCGCCGTAAGCCATAATCGACAAGCAGAGGCGCCAGCCGTAAACCTCGGCCGATGTGCAATCTGTATTCGCTGACGAAGGGGCAGCAGGCGATCCGCGAATTCGTGGGCGCCGCGCGCGACTCGACCGGTAATCTGCCGTTACTGCCTGGCGTTTTCCCCGATTACGCCGCCCCGATCGTCCGCAATGCGCGGGATGGCGAGCGGGAGTTGGCGCTCGCCCGCTGGGGCATGCCCTCGCCGGCCTTCGCGCTCAAGGGCCGCAAGTCCGATCCCGGCGTCACCAATGTGCGCAACCTTTCCTCGTCGCATTGGCGGCGCTGGCTCGGCGTCGAGCACCGGTGCGTCGCGCCGTTCACCTCGTTTTCGGAAAACGAGGCGCTGCCGGACGGCTCGCATCCCCCCGTCTGGTTCGGGCTCGACGAAAGCCGCCCGCTGGCCTTTTTCGCCGGAATCTGGACGCGCTGGACTTCGGTGCGCAAGGTCCGCGAGGGCGAGACGACAAACGATCTCTTCGCCTTCCTGACGACAGAGCCCAACGCCGTCGTCGCTCCTGTCCATCCCAAAGCCATGCCGGTCATTTTGACGACCCGCGCCGAGATCGACCTTTGGCTCACCGCGCCGACGCAGGAGGCGCTGGCGCTGCAAAGGCCGCTGCCGGACGACGCCTTGCGCATCGTCGCGCGCGGACAAAAGCAGGACGGCCCCGAGGAGGTTTGAGCCTATCTGCGGGGCCGGGCGCTCTCAGGGGCGTCGGGACAGATGGTCTGGACGCCGCCGCGCCCGACCGGCGATCGCAAGCATTGTTGTTGCTGATCCGCGCTACGGGCGGCGCCGGCGCCGAATGCGCCGCTGGCCGCTTCCGGCGCCGTCAGCATGCCGGGGCCACCGAAGGGCGCATAGAATTGCGCCTTGGCCGGAGCGCCGAGCGCCAGCAACGCCGCTGCAACGCACATCATCGAGCCCTTGCGCACGATCCTCTTCCCTCCATCCCGCCCGTAAGGCGAGAGAACGCATTATATCACGAGCCCTCGTGGTTTTTCCGTGATGCGCGCCGCCGCGCTCACCCTTCAGCCTGCTCGGCCAGCAGCCGCGCCTGCCGATCGGCGGCGAGCGCATCGATCACCTCGTCGAGCCCCTCGCCCTCGATCAGCCGATCGAGCGAATAGAGCGTCAGGTTGACGCGGTGGTCGGTCATCCGCCCTTGCGGGAAATTGTAGGTGCGGATGCGCCCCGAACGGTCGCCGGAGCCGACCTGCTCGCGCCGATCCTTGGCGCGCTCGGCGTCGGCGCGCTCGCGCTCGCCTTCCAGGATGCGCGAACGCAACAGCGACATCGCCCGGGCGCGGTTTTTGTGCTGAGAGCGCTCCGCCTGCACGAACACCACGATGCCGGTGGGCAAATGAGTGATGCGAATGGCGGATTCGGTCTTGTTGACGTGCTGGCCGCCGGCGCCGCCGGCGCGCATGGTGTCGACCTTGAGATCGCTATCCTTGATATCGACGTCGATATCGCGCGCCTCGGGCATGACCGCGACGGTGGCCGCGGAGGTGTGGATGCGCCCTTGCGTTTCGGTCGCCGGCACGCGCTGCACGCGGTGGATGCCGCTCTCGTATTTGAGCCGCGCATAGGCGCCGCGGCCGGCGATCTCGGCGATGATTTCCTTGTAGCCGCCCGCCGTGCCCTCACTGGACGACAGCACCTCGACCTTCCAACCGCGCCCCTCGGCGTATTTGACGTACATGCGAAACAGATCGCCGGCGAACAAAGCCGCCTCGTCGCCGCCCGTGCCGGCGCGCACCTCCAGAATAACGTTGCTCTCGTCGGCAGCGTCCTTCGGCAGCAGAGCGAGGCGGATGTCGCGAGTCATCGCCTCAATGGCCTCGCGCGTCTGACCGACCTCGGCCTCGGCGATCTCGCGCATGTCGGCTTCGAGCGCGGGATCGGCGAGCATGGCTTCGAGATCGGCGCGCTCTTTCTGTTTGGCGCGCACGGCGCGAATCGAGCCGGCGAGGGATTCCAACTCCGCATATTCGCGCGAGAGGTCGGCGTATTCGGCCCCGCCGGCGCCCGCGCCGAGCTTGTGGCCAAGCTCATCATGGCGGCGCAGAATCGTATCGAGATGGGCGTCGAGGTTCATAGCGCGCGAGCCCTAAAGACGGACGCCGTGGCGCTCGGCGATCTCGCGCAGCGGCTCGCGCAGCGAACTGCAATCGCCGCGCTCGGCGATGAGCGCCTGGACCTCGGCGCGCACGGGCGCCAGCGGCAGCGACAGCAGCATCGCCTTGACCGGGCCGATCGAAGTCGCCGACATCGAGAGATCGCGGTAACCAAGTGCGATCAACGTCATGGCCTCCAACGGCCGGCCCCCGATCTCACCGCAGAGCGCGACCGGCGCGAGACCCCGCTCCCCCGCCTCGGCGATGCGGCGCAACGCGCGCAAGAAGGCCGGCGCCAGCGTGTCGAACCGCCCGGAAACCCGCTTGTTGTCGCGGTCGGCGGCGAACAGATATTGCATGAGGTCGTTCGAGCCGACCGAGAGAAAATCAGCGACAGAGACCATCTCCTCCAACTGCCAGAGCAGCGAGGGCACCTCCAGCATCGCGCCAAGCTCGACCGAGGCTGGCGGGGCGCGGCCCATGCGTGCAAGGAAAGCGATCTCGCGATCGAGCAGCGCCCGCCCACGCCGATATTCGTCGACCGTCGAGACCATCGGCAACATGAGCCGAAGGCGCCGGCCAGCGGCGGCGCGCAGCATCGCGCGCATCTGGATGCGCAGCAGCGCCGGCTTGTCGAGCCCGATGCGCACCGCCCGCCAGCCGAGCGCCGGGTTCTCCTCGTCATTCGCTTTCATATAGGGCAGGCGCTTATCGCCGCCGATGTCGAGCGTGCGGAAGGTGACGGTCTTGTCGCCGGCCGCCTGGAGCACGGCGCGATAGAGCGTCTCCTGCGAGTCGAGGCGGGGAAACCGCGAGGCCAACATGAACTGCAGTTCGGTGCGAAACAGGCCGATCGATTTCGCGCCGGTCTCCTCCAGGTGGGGCAGGTCTATCAGCAGGCCGGCGTTCATGTGCAGGCCAATCGGCACGCCGTCGAGGGTCGCGGCGGGCGTATCGCGCAGCGCGCGATACTGGTCCTGCCGGCGGGCCCGGAGCCGCGCCTTTTCCTGATAAGCGGCCTCGACCTCGGGCGCTGGCAGGATATGCACTTCGCCCGTCACGCCATCGACGATCAGCGCGTCGCCGTGCTCAACGATCTCGGAAATGTTGGGGATGTCGCTGACCGCCGGCACGCCGAGCGCGCGCGCGACGATGGCGATATGGCTGGCCGCGCCCGCCTCCTCCAGCACGAGGCCGCGTAGCCGCGAGCGGTCGTAATCGAGCAACGCCGCCGGGCTCATCGAACGCGCGACGAGAATGGCGTTGTCCGGCAGCTCGTCCGGCCTCAGGACGAGGCTCTGGCCGGCGAGTTGATGCAGCAGGCGGTTGGCGATATCGGTGAGATCGTGCAGCCGGTCGCGCAGATAGGGGTCGGTCTGGCGTTGCAGCTTTGCGCGCGCGTCGTTCTGCACGCGCTCGACCGCAGCTTCGGCCGTCAGGCCGCTGGTGACGGCCTCGCGCAGCCGGCGCAGCCAGCCGCGGTCGTGGGCGATCATGCGGAAGGCTTCGAGCACGTCGCGATGCTCGCCCTCGCCGCCGTCGTCGCTGGAATCGATGAGGGCGTCGACCGAGGCGCGCATCGCCTCGATTGCTGTCTCCAGCCGCGCAAGTTCGGCGTTGGCGTCGTCGGCGACGATCTTGGTGACGACGATGCGCGGCTGGTGCAGCACCACATGGCCGAGCCCGAGCCCTTCGGCGATCGGCTGGCCCTGCAATGCGGCCGCCTTGCGCACAGCCACCGCAGAAGGCTGGCCGGCGAGCGCCTGCAATTCCCCAGAAGCGATCATCTCGGCCAGCAGCATCGCGGTGGTCTGGAGCGCCTCGATCTCCTCTTCGGAGTAACTGCGCCGGGCGCGGTTCTGCACCACCAGCACGCCGAGGGTCGCCCCGCCGCGCAGCACCGGCACGCCGAGGAAGGACTGATAGATCTCCTCTCCCGTCTCCGGCTTATAAGAAAAAGCGGGATGGTTCTGCGCGTCCGACAACGCCAGCGCCTCCGCCGTAGCGGCGATGAGGCCAACGAGGCCTTCGCCCGGCCGCATCGTCGTCAAATGCACGGCTTCGCGGTTGAGGCCCTCGGTCGCGAACAGTTCCAGCGGACCGTCGGCGCGCGCCACATAGAGCGAGCACACCTCCGCGACCATATTCGAGGCGATCAGCACGACGATGCGGTCGAGACGCGCCTGCGCGGTGACGGGCTCCGCCATGACCTCGCGGAGCCGCCGAAGCAAGAGTCGGGGACCGCCCGGCGCGCGCATAAAATATCCCGCTTAAACCCTGAAAGCCCACCGTCCAGCCCGGACGCCGAGCCACCTAAGCCTTTAGCCTATAGGACGAGATCAAGCCGCTCGGCAAGGCCGGCGCCGCACACGGCCGTAAGGCTCGATTACCGATTGTTAACCCTGAAATGGAACAACGGAGGCGCCTGATCCGGCCGTCCCTCCCTTGAGGGCGCCGAACCCGGACGAGCGACGCAAGCGGGCCCTGGCGACGCCAGGCTTGCCGCATCGAGGAGCCTGGACATGAACGAAGCTTTCAACACCACCGGTTTCGAGCAGCGCGTGCGCGACCGCGCCTATGCGCTGTGGGAAAGCGAGGGCCGGCCGATCGGCCGCGACGCCGAACATTGGCGCATGAGCGAGGAGGCGACCCGCGCCGAAATCACCCGACCCGCCGCCAAGGCCATGTCGGCGAAGCCAGAGCCGGCCAAGAAGGGCGCGCGCAAACGCGCGGCTTCCCGCCACTGAAGGGAAGCCCGCAGGACTTGGCGGCCATCCCTAAAAAATACTTTCCAATACGGAATTTATGCGCTTTCGCGCCAAGGCCGGGGGCAACCCCGGCCGGCAGGGCGCAAGCCTCAGCCCAGCGCGCGCTCCATCACCCGGCGCAGCCGCGCCGCGAAGGCCGTCGGATCCTTCAGCGCTTCGCCATCGACGATCCGCGCCTCGTCGAGCAACAGCCAAGCCGCGTCGTCCACGAGTTCGCGGTCTCGCCCCTCCTTGAACCGCTTGGCCAGCGACGAGGTCAGCGGATGGTTGGCGTTGACCTCCAGCACCGGCTTGACGCGGTCCTGAAGCCGCCCATGCGCCGCCAGCATCTTCTCAAGCTGCCGATCCGGCCCGAACTCCGGCGCAACCAGACAGGCGACACTGTCAGTGAGCCGGTCGGAAGCGCGGGCGTCCTCGATCTCGCTCTCCAACGTCTGCTTGAAATGGGCGATGAGGGTTGCAACTTCGGCGCTAGCTTCGGCCGGCGGCGTAGCGCCCTCGACGAGCGCGATGGTCTTGATGTCGGCCGCGCCCTGGCTGATCGACTTGAACGGCTTGCCGTCGAAGCCGACCGCGTTCGAGACCCAGAAAGCGTCGACGGGATCGGCCAGCAGCAGCACCTCGACGCCGCGGGCGCGAAATCCTTCGAGCTGCGGGCTCGCCGCGAGGCGCTTGGCGTCCTCGCCGGTGAGGTAATAGATCGCCGTCTGGTTCTCGCGCAGGCTCTTGACGTAGTCTTCGAGCTTACGGTCGCCGTCGGGATGCGCGGTCGTCGTGAAGCGCGCGAGCTTGAACAAGGCGTCGCGCCGCTCGGGGTCTTCGTAAAGCCCTTCTTTGATGACGGGGCCGAAGCTCTCCCACACCTTGGCGTATTTCTCCGGCTCGGCGTCGGCGAACTTGGTCAGTTCCTGCACGACACGGTTGGCCACGCCCTTGCGGATTGCGGCGAACACGGCGCTTTCCTGAATCATCTCGCGCGAGACGTTCAGCGGCAGGTCGGCGCTGTCGACCACCAGACGCACGAAGCGCAACCAGCCCGGCAGCAGGTCGGCGTCGGCGCTGATCAGCACCCTGCGCACATAGAGCTTGGCCCTGCCCTTGCGCTGCGGGTCGAAGAGGTCGAAGGGCCGCGAGCCCGGCACGAAGGCGAGCACGGTGTACTCGTGCCGCCCTTCGGCGCGCCAATGGACGGTCAGCGCCGGTTCGTCGTACTGGCCCGACAACGAGCGGTAGAACTCGGTATATTCCTCGGGCGTGACGTCGGATTTCGCCTTCGCCCAGATCGCCGCGCCGTCGGTCAGGCGCTTGGGCTCCGCGCCCGGCTTCTCGACAAGCGTGATCGGCACGGCGACCGCGCCCGAATGGTCCTTGACGATGCGCTCGACCTTGAACGGCTCGACGTAATCCTTGGCCTCGGCGTTGAGCTTGAGGATCACGCGCGTCCCGCGCACGGGCGCATCGACCAGCGGCAGCGGCGCTATCGTGTAGGCGCCCTTGCCGTCCGAGGTCCAGCGCCAGGCCTGATCGGCGCCGGCGCGGCGGGTCTCGACCGTCACCTCGTCGGCGACCATGAAGGCCGAATAGAAGCCGATGCCGAACTGGCCGATCAGGCTCTGCGCCTCGCCCGCCGCCTTGTCGGGGCCGTCGGCGGCGAGCTTGTCGAGAAACGCCTTGGTGCCGGAGCGGGCGATGGTGCCGAGCGCATCGACGAGATCCTCGCGGCTCATGCCGACGCCGTTGTCGGTGAAGGTCAGCGTCTTGGCCTCGGGGTCGAGGGCGATGTCGATGGCGAAAGGCGCGCCGTCGGCGATCAGTTCGGGCCGCGCCAGCGCTTCATAGCGCAGCTTCTCGCAGGCGTCGGCGGCGTTGGATACGAGTTCGCGAACGAAAATGTCGCGTTCGGAATAGACGGAATGCACCATCAGGTGCAGCAGCCGCGAGACGTCGGCCTCGAAACTCTGCGTCTGCGCGGCCGCGGCCTCGGCGGTCGGGGCGGATTCTGTCGTCAAAGGTCCCTCTTGGCGTGACTTGGTCAAAAAACTTGGGCAAGGCGCGATAACCTCACCGCACGCTCATATCGCGCGGGCGCGCGTTGCTTTCAAGGCGGGAGATCGCGGACAAAAAAAAGGCGGACCGACTGGGAGGGGGCCCGTCGATCCGCCGGCCTGCGTGGCTTGGACGGGTTCGCGTCGCTTCCGGGGGCTGGGGGGCAAAATCGCCGGATGCGCCATCGAACCACACCTTCGCGGCTCCGAACCTGTATCTCCTACGCGTAGGGCGCGCGATTGACGCAAATATGGCATTATCATGGCAAACGTCACGCTCGCGTGACAGCTGAGAACGATTTACTTTTGGCGCCGCTTTTTCATCACACGGTGGGCCGCAGCGGCCATTCGCGCCTGCGCCTGCCGCGTCACATGTCGGTGCTTGAGCTTCGCCACCGGCTTTACCGCGCTCTTTAGCGCAAGCGGAGCGGCTTGATCCGGCTTGGCGTCTTTATCGCCGGCATAGGCGCTCACCGGCGAAGGCGCCTCAACCTCCCCGGTGGCGGCCAGGACGGGGCCCGTCCAACCCGGTTTCGGTCCGATGAACACGGGGACGGGATCGAACTTGACCGTCTGCGCCGGCAGCGGCGGGATGGCCGGCGCGGCTCCCATCGCGGCGGCAAGCATTGACGAGGGATCGCCGCCGCCCGCCAGCGCGCTCGAACTTTGCGCCATCGCCGAGGAGACGAATTCCTCCTGCATCGCCAGCATCTGCGCCCGCCCGTGGCCGCGGCAGATCGCATCGCGCATGTCCGGCGGCGTGGTCGCCGACGAGGCGGCCAGCGCTTCGAGCTTTTGGCCGGCCGCGCTCATCTCGAACCCGCGGTCGAACAGCATCGCCGCTTCGTTGTTGCGAATGCGCGGCGTCGGCGCGCCGAGGATGACGACGATGAGCTTGCGGCCGTTGCGATCGGCGGTGGCGACGAGGTTCCAACCCGCCGGGCAGGTAAAGCCGGTCTTCATGCCGTCGGCGCCGGGATAATGGCCAAGCAAGCCATTGTGATTGCGGATGATCTGCCGACCGAACTGCAATTCGCCGATATCGTAGAGGTCGGCGTGTTCGGGAAAATCCTTCAAGAGCGCCCGCGTCAGGATCGCGAGATCCCGCGCCGAGGAATGATGATCGGGGTCGTGCAGTCCGTTCGGATTGACGAAATGGCTCTCCGTCATCCCAAGCTTCGTCGCCGTCGCATTCATCTCGGCGGCGAATTTTTCGACCGAACCGTCGATGCTCTCCGCAATCATCCAGGCGACGTCGTTGGGCGACTTCACCATCAGCATTTTCAAGGCGTTGTCGAGGGTGACGAGCGTGCCCGGCTTGAACCCCATCTTCGAGGGCGGCAGGCTCGCCGCCCGCCGCGACATGGTCAGCGGCGTATCCATCGTCAGCCGCCCCTCGCGCACCGCGTTCAACGCCACATAGGTCGTCATCAGCTTGGTAGTGGAGGCGGGAAACCACGGCTCGGTCGCGTCGCTCTGCATGAGCACGTCGC
Source organism: Pseudomonadota bacterium (assembly GCA_021777795.1). Lineage (GTDB taxonomy): Bacteria > Pseudomonadota > Alphaproteobacteria > Rhizobiales > Beijerinckiaceae > Roseiarcus. The sequence continues at coordinate 24,498 of JAJYDD010000006.1, forward strand.
CGGTGTCGAAATCCGCCACGAGATAAGGCTCCGCGCGCGCCGCGCCAGCCGCCAGCAGGGCGAGCGGCGCGAGGGCGAAGGCGAGGCGGAATTTTCGAATCATGCAGGGCGAACTCGCGTAAGGGTCGAGGCCTCCGGGGCCGCTTATTTTCGCATGGTTATCCCCAGTCGTCCGCCGGCTCAAGCCGCGCGTTCGTTACAACGTGTGAAAGCGCTGCGATTTGGGCGCGTCTTGGCCCGCAGTCGCCGGAAAAACCTCGGCCAGCAGCGCGCCCATGCGCTCGGCGGCGCGCTTCAACGCCGCTGCGGCGCCGTCCGCCTTCAGCGCCGCGCCGAACTCGTCGATCAGCCCGCGCCACGCCTCCTGCGGGATCTCCAGCCCGACATCGGCGACGACGCGCGCGTAACGTTCGGTCAGCGAGATATAGAGCAGCGCGCCATTGCGCGCCGGCGCCCGGTCGAGCCCGCGCAGCGCGAATTGCACCACCGCGGCGCGATGGCAGGCCGAGCGCCGCCTCGCCTTCGAGGCGAGCGCCGCCCGCACCGGCTCGAAGGCCAGCGCCGCCAGCGCGAGCGCGAACACCGCGAGTTGGATGGCGAAGACATGGATCGCCGAGAGATGTGAGAACGCGATGAGCGGCCACGGCGTCGCCAAAGCGAGCGCCGCCGCGCCGAGCGAGGGGCCGAGCGCGTAATCGGCGGAACTGTCGGCGACCACGCAGACGAGCGGCGCGGCGGTGCGCGCCTGCGCCGCCGCGAAGGCGGCTTCGATCTCGCGCGCCGTCGCCGGGTCGAGGCGCATCACCAGCCCCCCGAAGCGCCGCCGCCGCCCGAGGAACCGCCGCCGCCGGAGAACCCGCCGCCGCCCGAAAAACCGCCGCCCCCGCCGGACGACCAGCCGCCGGTGTTGAGCGGCGCGATCCAGGCCCCGCCCGTGCGCCGCCCGCGCCGGTTCAACCGCCAGACGAGGAACAGGATGACAAGGAATACGATGATGGGAATGACGGAATCCCCCTCGGAAGCCGCGCTTTGCGGCTTCATCTCGGGCGTCCAGTCCGACTTGTCGGCGGTCAGCGCGATGACGATGTCGGCGACGGCCCGAGAGACTCCGCCATCGAAATCGCCCGCCTTGAAGCGCGGCGCGGCAGCGTTGGCGATGATGAGCTTCGACGTCACGTCGGTCAGCACGCCCTCCAGCCCGTAGCCGACCTCGATGCGCATGCGCCGCTGGTTGGGCGCAATGAGGAACAGCACGCCGTTGTTCTTCTGCGTCTGCCCGAGTTTCCAGTAGCGGAACAAAGCGTTGGCGTAGGGCTCGATCTCCTCGCCGCCGAGATCGGGCACAGTGGCGACGACGAGTTGGATCGACGAGTTGGTTTCGAGATCGGCGAGTTTGGCGGTCAATGCCGTCTGAGTCGCCGGCGACAGGATATGCGCGTCGTCCACGACGCGCCCGGTCAGCGCCGGGAACGCCGTCGCCGCCAGCGCCGCGCTGAAGGCGATGAGCGCGACGAAAGCGAGGACGAGCCGGCTCAGAACTTCACCTTCGGGGCGACGTCGGCGCCTGCGGCGGCGGAAAATTCGGCCATCGGCTTGCTGCCGGAATAGAGCGTCGAGGCCCAGATCACGCCCGGAAACGTGCGCAGCTCCGTATTATAGGCCTGCACGGCGGCGATGTAATCGCGCCGCGCCACGGCGATGCGGTTCTCCGTGCCTTCAAGCTGCGATTGCAGCGCGAGGAAATTCGCGTTCGACTTGAGGTCGGGATAGTTCTCGCTCACCGCCAGCAGCCGCGACAGCGCGCCGGTCAGAGAATTCTGCGCGTCTTGCAGCGCCTTCACCTTGGCGGGGTCGGTGAGGTCATTGGCGTCGACGTGAATGGAGGTCGCCTTGGCGCGCGCCTCGGTCACGGCGACGAGCACGTCCTTTTCCTGCTTGGCGTAGCCCTGCACGGTCGCCACCAGATTGGGGATGAGGTCGGTGCGGCGCTGGTACTGGTTCTCGACATCCGCCCAACGCGCCTTGGCGGTCTCGTCGAGGGTCGGGATCGTGTTGACGCCACAGGCCGAAAGCGACAGCCCCAGCGCCAGGACGAACCCGGCGGCGCGCAGACGGGGAAAAAGCGGCATCATCGTCTCCGGGGCGCGCCGAGTGCGGCAACGCTCGTTTACACGCAACGCGAGCGGGATTCAAACGCGGCACTATAGCCGTTCGGCGACGATCCCGGCCGCCCGCTCGCCGGAGCGCACCGCGCTCTCCAACGATTCCGCGTGGGCGCTGCGCACGTAGCCCCCGGCCAGAACGAGATTGCCCCAGTCGGTCTCCGGGTCCGGACGCAGCGCGTTCTGCTCGGGCGTGGCGGCGAAAGCGGCGCGCTTCTGCTTGATGAGCCGCCAGGCCGGCAGTTCGTCCGAGAGGCCGGCAATAGCGGCGATGATCGCCCAATATTTCGCAGCCAGCGCCTCCCTCGGCGTGTCCAACTGCGCCCCGGCGTCGAAGGCGGTGACGGAGAGGCTCTCCTCGCGGCTGACCAGCGCATGAAACGGCCCATTGACGATCCAGGCGAGGCCGGGCGTCCGCGCCGACGGGGAAACGGCGAAATACGCCGTGATCGTCGCGGTGAAGGCGTCAGGCGCCAGAAGCCCCGGCGCGAGGCTTGCTGCGACCCAAGCGGGGACCGCCAGCACCACCGCATCGCGCGGCCCCAGTTCGACGCGGTCGAAGGCGAACTCCAGCCCCGCCACGCGATCCCCCGAGAACGCCAGCCGCTCCA
>JAJYDD010000259.1 GCA_021777795.1 Pseudomonadota bacterium
CTGAGATATTGAACACGCTGGCGGAATAGGGCTGCCGGCAATTCGGCCCGCCGATGGCGATGCGGAACGGGGCGTCAGTGACTGTCGCCGGCGCTATCGAATGGCGCAGCCATTCGTAGCCGGGCTTGTCGGTGTCGAGTTGCGTGCCGAAGGGGCGCTTGTCGAGTTGCATCTTGGCGCGCTGATAAACGACAGCGCGCGCGCTGCGGCTGAAGGGTAGGCCGTCAGTCTCGCTCTCGAAGAAATATTGCCGCATCTCCGGGCGGATGTGCTCCAGCAGAAACCGCAGATGCGCAGCGATGGGATAGGTGCGTAGCACCGAATGTTTGGTCTGGATGAGATCGCGAATGCCGAGCAGGCCGAGAAACAGGCAGGCGAAGAAGGCGACGCTGAGCGGCGCATCCCAGCCCGAAATCATGGAGCCGCCGATCGCCACGCCGAACGCCAGCGTGAGAATCCACGCCAGCGTCAGCGAAATATAGCGCGGCGTGAATGGCAACAGCATCGCCTGCATGAGCGCCTCTCGTGGTCCGGTCCCCGGACTTCGGTACTCAGCAAACGTATGTTACAAGATCACGCAGGCCTAGCGCGCGAGGCTTGCCCGACGCCGACTTTCAGTCGAACAGGCTGTCACCCTCGCCGAGCCGCGCCAAATGATAATCGGCGTCGCCATAGCTCATGTCGATCATCGTCAGCCGCTTGAACAGATGGCCGAGCTTGTATTCGAAGGTCATCGCGATGCCGCCGTGCAACTGCGTCGCCTGCTGGCCGATGAACTTCGCCGAACGGCCGATCTGCGCCTTGGCGGCGCTGATCGAGCGCGCCCGCGTCGCCGCATCCGTCTCGCTGGTTGACATGGCGGCCAGATACATCATCGAGCGCGCCTGCTCCAAGGCCACCACCATATCCGAGGCGCGATGCTGCAACGCCTGGAACGAGCCGATGGCGACGCCGAACTGCTTGCGGGTTTTCAGATATTCGGTCGTCATCTCGACGGCCTCGGCCATCGCGCCGACGGCCTCGGCCGCCAGCGCCGCGATGGCGTCCTCGATCACCCGCGCCATCGCCGGCCCAGCCTGGCCCGGCTCGCCGAGCGCGCGCGCCTTGGCGCCGGCGAACGAAATCTCGGCCGCGCGGCGCCCGTCCTGCGTCGGATAGGGATGGCGCGTCACGCCGGGCGCGTCGGCGTCGATGAGGAACAGGCCAAGCCCGTCCTTGTCGCGCTGCGCGCCGGAAACGCGGGCCAGCACGATGAGCTTTTGCGCGCTGTCGCCGTTGATGACGAGGCCCTTCTCGCCGTCGAGCCTATAGCCGTCGCCGTCGCGCTTCGCGGTCGTCTTGACGTCGAAGATGTTCCAGCCCGATTGCGGCTCGGCATGGGCGAGCGCGAGCCGAAGCGCGCCGCTGGCGATCTCGGGGATCAGTTCGGCGCGCTCCTGCGCCGTCGCGCCATGCCGCAGCGCCCCGCCCGCCAGCACGACGCAGGCGAAATAGGGCTCCAGCGCCAGCGCCCGGCCGAAGGCTTCCTGCGTCAGCATGATCTCGACCGCGCCGCCGCCGTAGCCGCCGTCCTCCTCGGCGAAGGGCGCGCCGAGGAGGCCGAGATCGGCATATTGGCGCCAAAGCTCGTCGCTGAAGCCGTTGGCGGCGGCGCCATAGGCCTTGCGGCTCTCGAAGCCGTATTTGTCCTTCATCAGCCGCGCGACATTGTCGGCGATCAGCTTCTGCTCGTCGCTGAGATCGAAATCCATCTTATCAGAGCCCCAGAATCGCTTTGGCGATGATGCTGCGTTGAATCTCGTTCGATCCGCCGTAGATCGAGACCTTGCGGGTGTTGAAATAGGTCGGCGCGATGGTCGAGGCCCAATCCGGCCCGACGCTAGGTTCGTTCCAGCGGTCGCCCTGCTCGGGCTGGTAGGGCAGGGCATAGGGGCCGACGACGTCCATCAGCAATTCGGTCGTCGTCTGCTGCAATTCCGAGCCTTTGATCTTCAGCACCGAGGACATCGGATTCGGCTTGCCCTTCGGCGCGGTGCGGCCCGCGGCGATGACGCGCATCTGCGTCATCTCCAGCGCCTTCAACTCGACCTCGGCGGCAGCCAGCTTCATGCGGAAGACGGGATCATCCATCTTCGGCTTGTCGCCATAGACGCCGAGCGAGGCGAGGCGGCGGATTTTCGCCAGCCGCGCCTTGGAGACGCCGACGCGGGCGATGCCGTTACGCTCGTTGGAGAGCAGGAATTTCGCGTAATCCCAACCCTTGTTGACCTCGCCGACGAGGTTCTCGGCGGGGATGCGGACATTGTCGAAAAAGACCTCGTTGACCTCGTGGCCGCCGTCGATGGTCTGGATCGGCCGCACGGTGACGCCCGGCGTCTTCATGTCGCAGAGGAAGAACGAGATGCCCTCCTGCTTCTTGACGCTGGAATCGGTGCGGGCGAGCACGAAGATCCAGTCGGCGTATTGCGCGAGCGTCGTCCAGGTCTTCTGGCCGTTGATGACCCAGACATCGCCGTCGCGCTCGGCCTTGGTGCGCAAGCCGGCGAGATCGGAGCCAGCGCCGGGCTCCGAAAAGCCCTGGCACCACCAGTCGCGCAAATCGAGGATGCGCGGCAGGAAGCGTTCCTTCTGCGCCTGCGTGCCGAAAGTGGCGATGACCGGCCCGACCATGCTGGTCCCGAAAGCCAGCGATTCCGGCGCATGGCCGCGCTGGATCTCGTCGGTGAAGATGGAGAGCTTGATCGCGTCCCAGCCCGTGCCGCCCCATTCGACCGGCCAATGCGGCGCGCCCCAGCCCTTGGCGGCCAGAATCCGCGTCCACGTGACGATATCGTCCTTGGAGGGGTGGTGGCCGCCGGCGAGTTTGTCGTGGATCGCGGCGGGCAGGTTCTTGGCCACGAAATCGCGCACCTCGGCGCGAAACGCGATCTCCTCGGCGCTGAAGCCCAAATCCATCTTCGTCCTCCCCGGAGGTCGTTAGTTTCGAACTGAACCGCTTTTCTGACACTCGGAGCGCGCCGTCAATGCGCACGGGCGCTCAAGGTCCGGGCGGCGCCAGACCCATTGCGTAGGAATCCGCAAGCGACCAGAACCAGTCCGTGTCGATGTCGGCTTCCCGCGACTCCTCTTCGATGTGGGGCGCGGCGCGATCGAATATCGCGTAACAGAAGGCGTCGTCGTCGTGCCGCGCGCGATAGGCGACGCCGTCCGGGGCGCAAGCTAAGGCATGGAGGGCCTTCGACCAGCTTTGCGGCGCGTCGTAGGGCAGCCCGCCATGCGTGACCTCGGCTGTCGCGCCGAGCCTCGCCAGACCGGCGCCGGCCAATTTGACAAGGCGAAGCGGGCGCGTGACGCGAAGGCGCACCCTCGACTTTCGCTTTATGAGGTCGAGCGGCAGCAATGTTCGTCCCGGCGTGCGCAAGAACGTCTCGGCGAAGGCGCCGCTGAGGTCGGCGGCGGCGTAGAGCACGCCGTAACCGCCGTCTGGAGCGTTCATCCGCCCCGCTCGGCTGCGGTCGAAATGAATTGGCGCGAAAGCATTGGAATAGAACCGTTCCATGACAACGCCGGGCGCCAAATCCACGAATTCGGGAACGCGCGCCGCCAGATCGGCCGGCGGCAGCGGCGCCGTCACGCCCCTTGCTCGCCAATCCTCGCCGCCGCCTCGACGACCCGCTCGATTTCACCCTGCTTGAGAAGGTCGAGGGGCTTGCGATGGCCGAGCCTGGGGTCCGGATTGACGAGAAAGTTGAGGACGGCATAACCGTTCCGGGTCGCCATCGCGTCCTGCACCGCGCGCAGGCCCTCTACAACCGAGCCGTCGTCATTGAACTGCGCCACGGGATAAAAGCGCCGGCTGTTCTGGCCGACTATGGCGAGCAGGCGGCCTTCGCGCACGCGCTTCTCCACGGCCTGCCGCGAGACGCCGTGGAGGAGGCGACGGACTTCCTCCAGCGTGTAGCTGCCGCCGGATTCCCACAGGTCTTGCTCGGCGATCTCCCTGCCGCGCAACAGGGCGCGGGCGCGTGGACCGGCGGAAAACGAGGCTGGCGACGCTTGAACGGCCTGAAAAGGCCCGGCGTCGGGCTTTCTCTCTCCCTTGAACGCCTCATCGGTCGCTCCGGGGAACATTCTGAGGAGCTTCCGCATGTCCGGAAGAGAAAGATTCCTTCCGCCGCGAACCAGGCTGAACGCAACCGCCGGAAGCATCTGCGCTGGGTATTGCGCCAGTTGCGCCCACAGGCGCTCGTCTTGCCGCCGCTCCGCTTTTCTGAGGGCGAGGTTTCGTGCAGGTCCGTCGCGGCGCCGGTCCGACGCAATTCGCTCTGATTTCATCATACGGGCAATATAGGCAACCCCGACAACCCCGACAACCGCAAAGCGCCGGTTCACCTTAACTCCGGGTATCCGACGCTCGCCGCCTCGCGCTCGATCTCCGCGACCCGACCATAGGCCGTTTCGGGCAGGAAGGCGACGCCGGCGAGGCCCAGTTCCGGGATCGGCGCCAGGCCGCACAACGCCCGGCGCACCGCCGCGCGGATCTCGGGGGCGAGCGCCCGGCTGGCGATGAACGGCAGAGCCGGCGAGGCTTGCGTCTCGCCGATGATCTTCGTCGCCGCGACGAGCCGCGCAGCGCCGCGCGCCAGCAGGGCGTGGGTCACGCAATCGATGGCCGCGATATCGGCGCGCCCCTCGACGACCGCCGCGACGCTTTGGGCGTGGCTGCCGGTCTCGATGACATCGGCGAAGAACGGCTTTCCGCCCGCCAGCGGTGCGACGGCGGCGCGAAACAGGTTCATGCCGCTGTTGCTGTCGAACCCGTTGAGCGCCGCCCGGTCGCCGCGAAATTCGGCCAGCGTCGCGCGCGCATCGTCGTGGCGCGCGATGAGGAAGCTGCGGTGGTTCGGCCCCTCGCAGCCGGCGAAGCCATAGATGGGCGTGGCGAGGATTTCGGCGTTTCGCCGCAGCGTGGTCCAGAACGGATAGCCGCAGGTTTGGCCGAGCAGCAGGCCATCGTCGGCCCATATAACGTGCAACTCGCCGTCTCGGGTCAGGCGCTCCGGCGCGGCGATTCCCTGCGCGCGCAAACTGTCGCGCAGCGACGCCCACAGCCGGTCGGTGGCGGCGCCGGCCCAGGGAAAATCATACATGGGCAAGGCGGCGATCATGGGCGTTCTCGCGCGATGACGGCGGGGCGAATTATGGTTAGACTTCGGGCGACGGAGTGCCTTTCATGAAACCCAATCCCCGCTCGACCCGCTGGTTCGACCCGCAAGATTTCCGCACCTTCGGCCAGCGTTCGCGCATGGCGCAGATGGGTTACGCGCAGGAGGAATATCGCGGCCGGCCGGTGATCGGCATTCTCAACACGTGGTCCGACATCAACCAGTGCCACGCCCATTTCAAGACCCGCGTCGAGGACGTCAAGCGCGGCGTGCTGCAAGCCGGCGGTTTCCCTATTGAACTGCCGGCGATCTCGCTCTCCGAGGTCATGGTCAAGCCGACGACCATGCTCTACCGCAATTTCCTGGCGATGGAGGCGGAGGAACTGATCCGCTCCCACCCGCTCGACGGCGTCGTGCTGATGGGCGGCTGCGACAAGACCACGCCGGGCCTTTTGCTCGGCGCCACCAGCGCCGGCGTCCCCGCCATCTATGTGCCCGCCGGGCCGATGCTGCGCGGCAACTGGAAGGGCCGCACGCTGGGCTCGGGCTCCGACACCATCCGCTATTGGGAGGAGCGGCGCGCCGGCACGGTGACCGACGAGGAGATACGCGGCGTCGAGGACGGCATCGCCCGCTCCTACGGCGTCTGCATGACGATGGGCACGGCGTCCACCATGACGGCGCTCGCCGACGTCATCGGCATGACGCTGCCCGGCGCGTCGTCGATTCTGGCCGCCGATTCCAACCACATCCGCATGTGCGCCG
>JAJYDD010000260.1 GCA_021777795.1 Pseudomonadota bacterium
CGCTTCGCCGGCCAGCCGGTGAAAGCGGCGCGCTGGTCGCTGGCGGCTTCAAGCAGCCGCGCCGAGGCGGTTGTCACCGCCAGGGGGCTGGAAGGCGGCGCGATCTATGCGCTGTCGTCTGCCGCCCGCGACGGCGCGCGCGAACTCGTCATCGATTTGAAGCCGGATTTCGACGAGGCCAAGCTGGCCGAGCGGCTGTCGCGCCCGGCCCGCGCCTCGCGCGCGACGCGGCTCGCCAAGGCAGGGCTTGCGCCCGTCGCCGCCGGACTTTTGCGCGAGGCCGGCGACTTGCCGGCCGAGCCTGCGGCGCTGGCGGCGCGGGTGAAAGCCTGCCGGTTGCGGATCGCCGGCGTCGCGGGGCTGGAGCGGGCGATCTCCAGCGCCGGCGGGGTGCGCTGGGCGGCGCTCGACGAAGCTTTCATGCTGAAGGCGCGGCCGGGCGTGTTCGTCGCCGGCGAGATGATCGACTGGGAGGCGCCGACTGGCGGCTATCTGCTCCAGGCCTGCTTTTCGACCGGCGCCGCCGCCGCGCGCGGCGCGCTGGCCTGGCTCGGCTGACGGCGGCTCATTCCAGCACGATGCGCGCCGCCTCGGCCATCGCGCGGCCGAGCACGGCGTGCTGGTCGGCCTCGTAGTGGATGCCGTCTAGATCGGAGCAATGGACGAATTGCCCGGCGTCGACGAAACCGACGCCGCGCCGCTCGGCGACTTCGGCGTAGCGCTGGGCGAGGTCGCGCGATTTGGCCTCCGCGCCGCGGAACATGTCGGCAAAGCCGGTGAGTTTGGCGACCGGCGGCGGCGCCACCAGCAACACCATCGGCGGCCGGCCCTTTGGCCCCACCGGCTCCGCCAAGGCCAACATGACGAGGCGCTCGGCGCCATAGGCGATCTCGGCCGCCGAGACGTTGAAGCGCGCCTTCATGTCGTTGCAGCCGAGCGCGATGATGAGAAGATCGAGCGGCGAATGGCTGCGCAGGCACGGCGGCAGATAATCGGCGCCGCGCCGGTCTGGCTCGATGGGGTCCACAAATACCGTGGTGCGGCCGTTGAGCCCTTCCTCGATGACGTGGTGGCTGGGACCGAGCGCCGCCGCCATCACGCCGGTCCAGCGCGCCCCCGGGGCGAAGCGCGTTCCTGTCGCGGGATCGTAACCCCAGGTGTTGGAATCGCCGAACACCACAATCTCAGCCATGCCGTCCTCCGAATGAGGCTCTTGTTAGGCGGCCAGGGCGCGGCGGGTCAATGTCGAGGGACGGGCGGCCTCAATCTTCCGCTGCCTGCCGCACAGGAATTTGCCGCACAGGAATATGAGGGCAATCCTCGCGTTGATCTTAAGAGGACTTTGACCTCTTGCGCGCTTCATCGCGCCGCAATCCGAACGGCGCGCGGCTCATGACGTTGGCACTAATCAAAGATGTATTTCGGCCGAAGGTCGTCGATCGCGGCAGCTTGCGACGTTACGTGCTCTCGGTGACCGCCTTCGCCTGGGTTATTTCCATCTTTGTTGAGCTCACCAACAAGCTGTGGTTTTTCTCCGGCTGGCCCGACCTCTGGCGCGAACTCGCCATCACCACGGTCGAGGTCAACGTGATAGCGGTTCCCATCGCCTGGTCGATCGGCCGCGCCCATCTGGAGCTGCGGCTCGCCAAGATCGAGGCCGATCGCATCGGCCGCGTCGATCCGCTGACGGGGCTCGCCAACCGCCGCGCTTTCTATGAAGCGGCGGCCGGATTTGCGGGCGGCGCCGTGGCGCTGGCGATTGTCGATATCGACCGCTTCAAGCGCATCAACGACGCCAACGGCCACGCGGCGGGCGACAATGTGCTGAAGGCGGTGGCGGCTTTCATGCAGGACCAACTCGGCGCCCTCGGCCTCGTCGCCCGGCTCGGCGGCGAGGAATTCGCGCTGCTCTCAGCCGAGCGGCCCGCCGCCGAGATCCGCGAGCGGCTCCAGTCGTTCCGCCGGGCGCTCGCCGAGGCGCCGACGCCGGTTTGCTACGCGGGAATTCGCGTCACCGTCTCCATTGGCTTCGCCTGTCGCAACGGGGCCGACCTCGATTCGATTTACGCCGCCGCCGACAAAGCGCTCTATTTCGCCAAGGCCGCCGGGCGCGACCGCGTCGTCGATTTCGACGACATCGGCGAGGCAGTCGCCGCGGCGCGGCTGCGCGCCGGCTGAGAGCCTCAATCGAGCGTGCGGCGGAAGCGCAGCAGCGCCAGCGTCGCGAACAGCGGCACATAGAGCGCGAGCGTCGCGAATTCCTGGCCGATCTCGTGGAAATTCGCGCCCTTCAGCATGATCGCGCGCACCACGCGCAAGAAATGCGTCATCGGCAGCAGGTTGCCGACGAACTGCGCCCATTCCGGCATGCCCCGAAACGGGAACATGAAGCCCGACATCAGCACCGACGGCAGAAAGAAGAAGAAGGTGAGTTGCAACGCCTGCATCTGCGAGCGCGCCAGCGTCGAGAACGCATAGCCCAGCAGCACCATCTGGAACACGAACACCAGCACGCCCGAGAGCAAGAAGCCCATCGAGCCGACAAAGGGCACGGTGAACAGGAAATACGCCGCGCTCAGGATCACCGCCACCTGCACCGCGCCGACGATGAAGAACGGCAAGACCTTGCCGAGCATGATCTCGAAGCTGGTCGCCGGCATGGCGAGCAGGTTCTCCATCGTGCCGCGCTCGATTTCGCGCGTCAGCGCGACGGAGGTCATCATCATCATCGTCATTTGCAGGATGACGCCGAGCAGGCCGGGCACGATGAAATATTGCGATATGCCGTCGGGATTGTAGCGCCGGTGGACGATGATTTGCAGCGCCTGATCCTGATCCTGCGCGGCGGCGAGTTCGCGCCCCTGTTCGCGCAGCAGCGCCCGGCCGGCGAGATCGCCGAGCGCGCCGATGGCGTTGGAGGCGGCGGCCGGATCGGTCGCGTCCGCCTCCACCAGCATCTGCGGCTTGTCGCCGCGATCGACGCGGGCGCCGAAATCGGCGGGAATGATGACGAGAAAGGCGACGTCGCCGCCCTGAATCAAAGCCTCGGCGTCGGCGTCGGTGCGCGGGCGGGCGACGAAGCGATAATAGCCGCTGACCTCCAAGGCCGAGACGACGGCGCGCGTGTAATGATCCTGCCCCAGCGCCAGCAGCGCCGCGTCGAGGCGCTTGGGGTCGTTGTTGATGGCGTAACCGAACAGGATGAGCTGCATGACGGGCACGCCCAGCATCATCGAAAAGGTGATGCGGTCGCGCCGCATCTGCACGAATTCCTTGGCCAGGATGGCGCTGAGCCTGAGCCAGAAGCCGCGCATCACGAAGCCTTCGCCATGAAGTGGATGAACACGTCCTCCAGGCTGGTGACGCCGGGCTGGAAGGCAAGCCCACGCGCGGCGGCGAAGGCCTGGATGGACGCCGCCAGCCGCTTGGCGTCCGTCCCCACCACGTGCAGCGTCGCGCCGAAGGGCGCGACCTGCGCCACGCCGTCGAGCCGCGCGACATCCGCCATCAACTCAGCGTCGGGATGGGCGCTGAGCACGAAGGTCGTCAGTCCGGCCGCCTTCACCACGTCCGCCACCGTTCCCGTCGCCAGCATGTGGCCGTAGGAGATATAGCTGATGCGGTGGCAGCGTTCGGCCTCGTCCATGTAATGGGTGGAGACCAGCACCGTGACTCCGGCGCCGGCGAGGCGATGGATCTCGTCCCAAAACTCGCGCCGCGCCTTGGGATCGACGCCGGCGGTGGGCTCGTCGAGCAGCAGCAGCTTGGGATGGTGCATGACGCAGGCGGCGAGCGCCAGCCGCTGCTTCCAGCCGCCCGACAGAGCGGCGGCGAGTTGATGACGCCGCTCGGTGAGGCCGAGATCGGCGAGCGTCGCCTTCACCGCGCCGCGCCGGTCTGCGAGTTCGTAGAGACGGGCGACGAAGGTCAGGTTCTCCTCGATGGTCAAATCCTCATAAAACGAAAACCGCTGCGTCATGTAGCCGACCTGACGCTTGATCTTCGCCGCCTGCCTGATGACGTCGTAGCCGAGCACGGTTCCCTGCCCAGCATCCGGCGTCAGCAGTCCGCAGATCATGCGGATGGTCGTCGTCTTGCCGGAGCCGTTGGGGCCGAGGAAGCCGACGATCTCGCCCTCGGCGACCCTGAGCGCGATGTTTTCGACCACCGTGCGCGCGCCGAAGCGTTTGGTGAGGCCGGAGACGTCGACGGCGTTCATGGCCGCCGAACCGGCAGCGCCACATCGACGATCTGGCCGGGCTCCAGCCCCAACGGCTTGCCGGGCTCGGGCCGCGCCTCGATCAGATAGACCAGCGTCTGCCGGCTTTGCAGCGAGTAGATGACCGGCGGCGTGAACTCCGGTTCGCGCGCGATATAGGTGATGTCGGCCGAAAGCCCCGAGGGGCAGCCGTCGCAGCGCACCGGCAGCGTCTGGCCGATGGAAAGGCCGGCGAGGTCGGCCTCCGGCACATATACCTTCAGCTTGATCGCGCCATGCGGGAGATAGGAGACCACGGGCGCCTGCGGCCCCGCGACGTCGCCGACGCGGCGGATGATGTCGGAGACATAGCCGGCGCTGGGGGCGAGCAGTGTGCGCTGGCGCAGGCGCCACCTGGCGGTGTCGCGCGCGGCGCGCGCCTGTTTGACCTTGGCTTGCCCCGAGGCGATCTGGTCGGGACGGGCGGGAAGCTTGGCGACCGCGAGATTGGCGGTCAACTCGCGCACCCGGGCGGCGGCGACGTTATAGGCGGTTTGGGCGAGGTCGAAATCGGACTGGCTCGCATAGCCGCGCTCCAGCAATTTCTGTTTGCGCTGGAAGGTGACGGAATTGTCTTGCTCGGTGATCTCCGCGCTCTTGAGCTGCGCCCGCAAAGCGTCGATTTCCTCGGGACGACGGCCTTTCTCCAGGTCGGCGAGATCGGCTTGGGCCTGCGCGAGCGCGGCCTCGGCGTTGCGCAGCGCGATTTCGGCGTCATCGGTCTGGAGCCGCGCGACGACGTCGCCGGCCTTCAACACGTCGCCGCGCTGCACGCCCTCGGCCTCGACGCGCGCCACGTCGATCGGGGCGATGGCGACATATTCGCCCTCGACATAGCCGATCACGACATTTTCGGGGCTGCCGCAGAACGGCGCGAAGGCCGCGATCCACGCGAACTTGCACAGCGTCGCCAGAATCATGACGCGCGTCTCCTGGCGACGTGGGAAGCGGCGAGGGCCGTCTGGCCGCACGGCGCCGGGTTTGCGGACCTGTACATGCAAATTCCTTCCGCGTGCGGGATAAGCCAATCGAGCGGCGGCACGGTTGATATGGGGCAAGCGCCGCCGGCCGAAGCGGCGAAGTTGAAAGCTCGGCCGCGTGCGCCTAGGCTGGCTGCAAGGCGCGCAACGCGCCGGGAAGGGGCGAACGCCTTGGGCGCATCGGCGCGCATTGCTATCGACGACGACCCGCTGGTCGTAGCCTCCGCGCGCGGGCTGGACGCCGAGGCGACCGCCACGGCGCTGCGCCGCGAACTGCCGGACCTCGAATATTCCGCCATACTGGTGTTCTTTTCGCCCCGGCTCGGCGCCGATGTGTTCGCGCCGGCGCTGAAGCGCGCGTTCGGCGCCGCGCCTGTCTATGGCTGCACGACGGCCGGCGAACTCGGCCCGGAGGGCATGTCGGAAGGCGGCGCCGTCGCCATCGCCTTCCGGGCGGGCGATTTCGCGGTCGTCGCCAAGCCGATCGAGAACGTCGACGCCTCGACGCTGGAGGGGCTGCGCCACGACATCTCCGGCGCGCGCGCGCGGTTGCAGGCGCTGGAGGGGGCCGGGCGCAACCGTTTCGCGCTGCTGCTGGTCGACGGCCTCTGTCTCAACGAGGAGGCGCTGATCTCCGCCATCGGCGCCGGGCTCGACGAGATCCAGACCGTCGG
>JAJYDD010000261.1 GCA_021777795.1 Pseudomonadota bacterium
CGACGATCGCGATCGCGTAGCCGTGTTTGGCGAACTCGCCGGCGAGGAGGATCGCGACGGTGGATTTTCCGCTTCCGCCCTTGGGGTTGGCGATGGCGAAGATGCTCGGCATTCGGCGCTCCCGCAACGCAGCGCATGGGTGACTACTACATACACTAAAACATACATACAGCAACGCAGAAACCCCGCTTTCCGACAATGTCGCGTTGCGCCTTTGCGTGAATGCGGGATTGCGTGAAGGACTTATTCCTCGAAGCGCGTATTGCGCCATTGCGGCATTCCCGAATGGCGGGAAGCGCACAAAGCGATGTTGCAGTATTTCGGCATTTAGGCATTGCCGCAAGGAAGGTCGGCTGCGTCGTGACTTTTCGGCAACGAGCGTTAACGCATTGCGGCAGCGCAGCATTGCGCCATTCCGTTATTCCCGCGATGAGGTATTGACGTATCTATGCGGGGCCGCTGGTTCGGATCTCAGAGGCACTGCAGGGGCGCGGCGGCGGGAGTTTTCGTGCGAGGTTGGTGGGGAAGTCGCGTTTATAGGTTCAGTGAAGTGTATGTTGATTGACAAGATACCGGTTTGTGGGCCACAACCAGGAACGGCTGCGGGGCGCAGCCGAAGAGGCGCCAGCGCGCGCAATGTTTGACGAGGGTGGGGTTGGCGGTTCGACCTCAGCGCAACGGCCTAAGCTGTCCAGGGTAAGGAACAGGGAGACCGCCGATGGCGCGAAAGGGCGCCGTTCTTCGACGAAAGCCAAGGCTGCGGACCGAGCTGTCCGAGGCCGACGAGGCCCGCCTTCAGGCGGCGGTCGCGATGTTCGGTTTGCCGAAGGCGGAGGTGGTGCGCCGGCTGATCCGCGCGTCGGTGCAATCGGGGCCGGCCCTGTCCGCCGAAAACACCGTCGTCGTGGTGGAGCTGGCAGGTCAGGTGCGCAGGGTCGGCCGCAACCTCGCCCAGGTGTTGAAGGCGATCCACCGTGGTCACGCCGTGCGGATCGAGGATACCGAGCCCGTTTGGCGCGGGCTCTATGAGGCGGTTTCAGCGATCAACGACGAACTCACCGAGATGACCCTCGCCTATGGTTCGAAGCTGCGCAGGAACGCGGGACTCGCGCCGCGCCTCAGCGAGGCGGATGCATGACCCGCAGCGCGCAAATCGCCTGGTGGACGCAGAAGTTCGACTCCGTCCGCGATCAGATCGTCGCGGCACAGGTGCGCCGGTGTCGCTTTGACGAAGACATTGTCCGCGCGCGATCCACAGCGACGCCTCCGACGGGGTCAGAACGCGCGCACGAAATCATCCGTGGGCAGTCGATCACGGGGCGCCGCGACGAAGAGCGGTCGCGTCGGTTGCCCGCTTCCTCTGGAGGTGGCGGCGGCGGAATGGTCGCTCGCAGGGAGGCGCGTTCTTCGTCAGGAATTGGAAGCGCCGGCGGCGCCGGGTCAGGCGCTGGAGCCGCCATCGGCCGGGCGCGCCAACTGGCGGCAGGCTATCAGCCCGCAGTTGTCAAAGTCGTCTCCTACGCGCACGGGGTCGCGCGCGCCACGGCGACAGGGCAATATGTCTTGCGCGAAGACGTCCCGCTCGAAACTCACGACGGGAGGGTGTTGGCGGACAAGCAAGCGGTGGGCGATGAGATCAAGGCCTGGTCGAGCGCCTTCGCCCTGCGCGCGGAAAGCCAGGATGTCGCGGCCTTGCGGATGACCCTCGCTGGCGTCCGCGACACGCCCGAGGGACGCGCGATTTATGGACAGGCGATATCGGCTGCCTTCGAAAGCCATCGCCACGCCTATAGGCTCGACGCGACAGTGGCGGGGGAGCTCGAAGCGCGCCTGGTCGTCGCCATGGCCGGGCTCGCGAAAGAGCGCCTTCGGGTGCGCGAACACGTCGCCGACGGGGAGGGTCTCCCCCGCAAGCAACTCGACAGGTCTTCGCAAGCGCGCATCACGCAACGGATCGCTGCGTCGACCGGGCTTGCCCCCGAGGCCCTTGCTATCTCACTCAGCGCCACGGGCCACGGCCGCGACGGCGCCGCCTATCGGTTGGCTAAGCTGATCGAGGCGGGGCCGGTGAGCGACGACCGGGGCAGGACCATCGCCAATGTCGTCGAGGCCCGGAACGCCGCCCGCGAATGGGGGCCGTCGCTGCGCTCACAATCGGCCCGCGACACTATGCACCTGATCGTCTCGGCGAAGGCGGGGACCGACGTCGAGGCGCTGAGACGCGCGGCGCGGTCCTTCCTTCAGGACAAATTCGCCGACCACAAGTTCATGTTTGGCGTCCATACCGACAAGGAGGCGCAGGGCCATATCCACGCCCATGCGGTCATCGCCGTGAAGAATGAGTCCGGGCAGAAGATCCATCCCAGCCGGGAGACGCTCAGGGAGTGGCGGCGCGCCTATGCCGAGCACGCGCAGGCCGAAGGTTTAAAGATCGTGGCGACCTCCGCGCGCGAGCGCGCCTCCTCACAGAGCTACGGCCCCAGAGACAAGGCGATGGTCGACGCCGCCGATCGGCCGCAGCCTTCTCGGGAAGCGCGAGATCGCGCCTATGCCGCCGATCCCGTCAACAGCCGGATGATCGACAATGCTCGGCAGCGCATCGCGACAGCGCGAACGAACCCTATCCGCTTGGCCGTTTCGGTTCCCGATCGCAAGGTCGTCAATGAGAGTGTGACGGCTTGGCGCGTCGTCGCCGGCGAGCAGCCGCGAAACGAATTCGCGAAAGAGATGTTCGAACGCCTGACGATGGCGCAGGCGGTCGGGAACATTCTCGGCGCGATCGAGAAGCGCGTGACGCATTTGACCAGGGAGAAACCGGACATGGCCGTGACCTCGCAACAGATGGCGAAAGATTTGCTTGTCATGAATGAGGCGGTGTCGCGGACCAGCGACCTTCTCGACGGCGCGGCGAAGCAGCAGTTCCGGGAAGCGTCGTCACGCTACCTCGAGACGCTGGCCAACCGCATCGATCTGCAGCGCGCCTCCGAGCGTGGCGCGCAAAAAATGACGCGCGCGGAGGTAGCGGCGATCGCAGGTCCGAATGCGGATCGGCTGATCGAGCGGGCGAACGCGACACGCTTGAGCGAGGGCCGCGAAGCTGCCGCAGCCGCGCGCTTTGCCGATCGCGCGATCGGCGCCGAACGCCGCGAGGAGGCGGCGGTCCGTTTCGATCCGACATCCCAACGGGAGATTCGGACAGAAAGAGCGGTCGTGGCGAATGCGGAGACCTCCGCCGCCCGAGAGGCCCGTGAAGCCAAGGCGGCAACTGAGGCTGCGCGGTCGCTGGCGCAACACCCTGGCGAGCGATTGTCGCCGGCGCTGGCCCAGACCGACGCGCTCGCGCGCCTGCGTCAGGAACAGGAACAGATCATTCGGGAGATCGAGGCGAGCGAAAGCGCCGAGCCGCAATCGCAAAAGGGTCAGCATAACAGTGCGGGTCGCGGCCCAAGAGGTTGAGCCTAAGCGGAGGATTTCCCGACGAAAAGGCAAGCGCGATGGGAAAACCTGCCCCCGGCGGCCTCGTCGCGTAGCTCAGAATGGAAACCGGTCGCCGATCAGGCGCTATTGCGCAATTCCTCAATCAACTCCGGATGTTGGTCTAGGATTCGCAATAGCTGGCTGGTCGGACCGCTCGGCTCGACCAAGCCCCGCTCATATTTGTCGAAGGCATTCTCTCCGACCTTGAGCAGGCCGCCCGCCTCGCGCTGCGACAGCTTCAGTTTGTCACGCACCCTTCTGATTGTGGCGGGCGAGGGAATGCCTTCAATTTCTTCCTTCAAGGTCCGCAATGCCGCATCGGTCACGGCCATGTCGTCGCCGACATGGACGCCAACGCCGCCGCTTTCCGGATAATAACCCGGCAACTCGACGGTGATGCTCTTGCTCTTGTAGGTGACAATGAACGGACGAACGCCGCGGCGCAGCGTCTCGCTTGTCTCCGGAGAGACTATCGTGTCGGGTAGGTCCGTTCTCAAAGCCGCCACGGTCATTTCTCCTTAAACGACATGACCGTAAATTCGGTCACGATGTCGGCCTGGAACTTTATATACAGCCCCATGCCGCGCGCCGGGACGTGGCAGACGTCCTGCCAGACGCGATGATCGGCGAAGGTCGTCATCGACTTGTAAAACATTTGCCGTTCGATACCCCCGATTGTCTCGGCAACCCCTGCGCGATCGAAGCCCAAGGCGAGGGCTTCGCGAAGCGCGGACGAAGTCATCGCAAGTGTCTCGACGGACCCGAGCGCGGTCTTGATGGCCTCGAGGTCGTAGGTCGGGCGCCTCTTTTCCATGTCTCCGTATGCCACCATTATGGTGGCAGATCAAGGCCGCGTTTGCACACTTCGTTGGAAAAGGCGGAGCGAATGGCGCCCGTTTAGGGGTCGGCTAGACTTCGGCGGCGCTGAAACTCAACCGCTTCGCTCGCGATCCCAGGCCCGTTGTCCAAGACAGGGCCTCGTCCTGCCAACCAAGGGCGTCGCTTCGCTGCATAACGCTATCGCGACAGCCGCTTTTCGTCTTCGATGTCCCAACCAACGCGAGCTTCGGACAGGAGGGCGGCTCATAGCGAATGCGGCGGCTGAGGCTGCGCGGTCGCTGGCGCAACACCCCGGCAAGCGATTGTCGCCGGCGCTGACCCAGACCGATGCGCTCGCGCGCCTGCGTCAGGAACAGGAACAGGTCATTCGCGAGATCGAGGCGAGCGAAAGCGCCAAGTCGCAATCGCAGAAGGGTCAGCACATAAATTCCGGCCGAAGCCCTCGGTCTTGATCTTACCCGATGATTCCTTGGCGAAGGGCGAGCACGATGGCGTGCGCCTTGTTGACGGCGCCGAGTTTCTCGCGCGCCGACAGGATGTGCTTGGTCACGGTCGGTTTCGATATGCCGAGGATCGTCGCGATCTCCCAGTCGGTCTTGCCCTCGGCGGCCCAGAGCAGGCAGTCGTGTTCGCGCGGCGACAGGACGTCGCACGAGCGTCTGGAGCTACAGCGTCGCTGGAGGACAGCGCCGATAGCGTAATTCGCGACAAAGCCCAGCACCGACCGATCATCGGGGCTGAATTCCTTATCGGCGCCGCCGAACGAAATGGCGGCCAAGGCGCCGTCGAGAAGCGCAATCGGCACGACGAAGCCTCCGCGCAGACCGAATTCTTTCGCCTCGCCTTCGATCAAAGTGACATTGTCCGCGTGAGCGGAGGAAGAATAGGCGTCTTTCCAGGTGAAGGGCGCGCGGTCGACCTGAAGTCGCTCCACGATGGGATCGCGATAGATGTAGCGGCATCGGTTGTAACGTTCGGCCCATCCGTCCGGGAATCGCTGGAAGAGCGTCCGGTTGCGGATCTCCTGCGCCGGCGCCTTGAGCGACGGCACCACGCCGCCGCCAATCAAAACGATGCCCAGGGGCCGTGTGACGTCCAACAGCGCCCTTTCGATGCTTTGATCGTCGGCGGCTTCATCGATGCGGCGGACAAACCGCCACGTCTTTTCCAGAGGCAAAGAAGTCAGCATTTCAAGAAAACGTCCTTCGCCGGAATGCCGCTTGGCGTGAATCGAAAATAGGACCCAGATAGCCGCTGTCGCTCGCGATATCAAACGGATATGGTTGGGGTCTTCGCCCGAAACCGCCAGATTCGCTCCGAGTTCCCCATCGCGGGCGACAAGCTGCTCGACGCCCGCTGGCGCTCGATTGTCTCGGGTTGCCTTTCCGCGAGCGTCAGAAGACGGAAAATCGTCTCGTCCTTGTCGGCGTCGGCCGGAATCGTCTGCTGCGGCATCGGTTACGCTGCAAGTGTGCGAACAAGCGACTCCTCCATCCAAGGCGGCGCTCTCGGAGGCGCCGCCCTCTGGACAAAGTTATGCAAGCGACGTATTTTATGCAAAGTA
>JAJYDD010000262.1 GCA_021777795.1 Pseudomonadota bacterium
AATCTGGTCGGCAGCGTCTGGTTCGGCAACGACGACGGCTCCTCGATGGGCGACCTCACCGGCGGCGTGCTGCCGGCCGAGAGCTGGCACGACATCATGGCCTTCGCGCTGCGCAATCTCCCGCCCAAGCCTCCCTTCGGCGTGCCGCCGCCGCCGCCGATGGCGCTCGCCGCCGCCGACAAGGCCGGAGACGCGCAGGCCTCGCCCGCCCGCGCGACCCTGCCGCCGCCGAC
Source organism: Pseudomonadota bacterium (assembly GCA_021777795.1). Classification (GTDB taxonomy): domain Bacteria; phylum Pseudomonadota; class Alphaproteobacteria; order Rhizobiales; family Beijerinckiaceae; genus Roseiarcus. The sequence goes on from JAJYDD010000262.1 coordinate 234, forward strand.
GAGCCGCGCGCTGCTGGAGATCGCCGATTTCCTGCGCGCCGCGCAATCGCGCGCCGCCGCCGCGCCGCAGAGCGGTCTCGCCAACACGGCCTCGGCCCAGCGCGCGGACCCGCCGTGACTTTGGCGACTCGCTCGTGATCGGGCTGTTCAAGGCCCTGGCGGTCGCCGTCGCCGGCCTCGCGCTCGGCCTCTGGGCGACGCGGGCCGCCTTGACCGGCGCGCTGCCGATCGCTGTCGATAGCCTCGGCCAATGGCGCATGGAGGCGCGCGCCGGCGCCGCCGACGCCGACCCCTACACCCGCGCGCGCATAGAGCGCAGCGGCGAGATCGCGCTCGGGCTCGGCGAGGGCCTGCGCCTGACGACGCGGGTCGACAGCCAGGGCCGCGCGCTCGACAGTTCCTGCCTGTACAAGCTCGGCCCCCAGGCGCCGACGGCGCGCTATTGGACGCTGGAGGCGATCGACGGCGCCGGCTATCCCTTCGAGAACGCCGACGGCCGTTACGTGCTGCGCTCGACCGAGATCCTGCGCCATCCCGACGGCGGCTTCACGATCTGGATTTCGGAAGGTCCGCACGCCGGCAATTGGCTGCCCCTCGCGCCGCGCGTCCGCTTCGGGCTGACGATGCGGCTCTACGATCCCGCGCTCAGCGACGCCGCCGTCGGTTTCGAGCGCGCCACGGCGCCCAGCGTCGTGCGCGAGCATTGCGGATGAGGCCGTCGCTGCTCGGGCGGGCGCTTTATTACGCCGCCCTCGTCGCTATCATCGCCGGGCTTACCCATATCGCCGCGCTGCTGATGGTCCCGGCGCTGGCCGAACGCGACGCCTATGCGCGCGTCGAGGCGTTGGGGCCGCCGTTCAAGACCGTCGCGCTGGCGGAAGCCTCGCCGAAGGCGCGCGCCTTTCCCTACGCCGATCCCGCCGTGGCGGCGGCGGTGTGCCGTTACGATCTCTCGGGCGGCCCGGTGCGCGCCCGCGCGCCGCTCGGCCGGCCGGGTTTCTCGTCGCTGTCGTTCCATTCCCGGCGTGGCGTGGTGTTTTACGCGCTGACCGACCGGGCGGCCACCGACGGGCGGATGGACGCGCTCATCGTCACGCCCGAACAGTTGCGCAAGCTCGTCGCCCACGACGACGAGGACAATCCGAGCGACGACCTGCGCATCGTTTCGCCGACCATCGAGGGCTTCGTGATGGAGCGGGTGCTGAGCCAGAGCCCGGACGACCAAGCCTCGGCCGCCCGGCAGGCCGCGGCGATGACCTGCGCCCCCGAGCCGATCGCGGAAGCGGAGAAATAGCCCACGATGGACAAAGCCGCGCATCGGCGCGATGCTTGGGCCTCGCACCGGAGGGAACCGTCCTCTTGACCACGCTGCTCGTCTCCCATTCCGCCGCGCTCGATCACGATATGGGCGAGGGCCATCCCGAGCGGCCCGACCGCTACCGGGCGGTCGAGCGGGCGCTGGAGGCCGAGGCGTTCCAGATGCTCGCCCGCGACCAGGCGCCGCGCGCCACGCCCGAACTGCTGACCCGCGTGCATCCGCTCGATTACGTCGAGGCGATCGAGCGGGCGAGCCCGGCCCAGGGGCGGGTGCGCATCGACCAGGACACCGCCATGTCGCCGGGCACCTACGAGGCGGCGCTGCGCGCGGCGGGCGGGGCGGCCTTCGCGGTCGACGAGGTGATGACGGCCAAGGTCGCCAACGCCTTCGTGGCGATGCGCCCGCCCGGCCACCACGCCGAACGCGCGACCCCGATGGGCTTCTGCTTCTTCAACAGCGCCGCCGTCGCCGCCCGCCACGCCCAGGCCGCTCACGGCGCCGAGCGCGTCGCCATCGTCGATTTCGACGTCCACCACGGCAACGGCACCCAGCACATTTTCTGGGACGACAAGAGCGTGCTCTACGCCTCCACGCACGAGATGCCGCTGTTTCCGGGCACGGGCGCGCGCTCCGAGCGCGGCGAGCACGACCAGATCGTCAATGCGCCGCTGGCGGCCGGCGACGGCGGCGACGTGTTCCGCGAGGCGATGGAGAGCGCGATCCTGCCGCGCGTCGAGGCTTTCGCGCCCGACCTTATCCTGATTTCGGCCGGCTTCGACGCCCATTACCGCGATCCCCTCGGCAATCTGCAATTGACGGAGGCCGATTACGCCTGGGCGACGCGGGCGTTGATGAAACTCGCCGACAAGCGTTGCGGCGGCCGCGTGGTCTCGCTGCTGGAGGGCGGCTACGACCTCCAGGGCCTCGCACGCTCCGCCGCCGCCCATGTACAGGCGTTAATGGGTAATTAATCGAATTAACCGAATCGTCGCTATTTCCACTAGGATTTGTTCATTTTTCGCCCGCAATTCTGCCCCCGAAGCCTTAGCCGGCCGAAGTCGAACATCGCGCGGATGAAAGATGATTGAGCAGAGTGAAAGGCGCACCCGCAAACGCAAGGCGATCAATTCGCTCGCCTGGGCCGACCCCGGCGGCATCCTTCCGGTCATCGACTGCCGCCTCGTCGATTTCACCGAAGACGGCGCGCGCGTGGTTGCGCCGCCCGGCGTCGATATGCCCGAGATCTTCCAGTTGCAGATCGATTCCGCCCGCATCCTCGGCGCCGCCGAGGTCATCTGGCGCGAGCATAATCATGTCGGCGTCAGGTTCCTGACCCGGCTCTGAGCGGCGCCTCTCGCGCAAGCCTGGCGCCGTAAACCGAAACGCGCGAGGGCAGGGCGGGGGCGACCGTCGCGGCTCATCACGAGGCGGCCATGACCAACACGACGACGTCCTATCTCGGAATTCAGAATAACCTCGTCCGCTACCAAAAGATGACCGCCGATCAGCCTGTGGTGAAGACGGCGACCGCCTATTACCAGGCCAATATCGGCAAAGTGACCTCGATCAGCCAGCTCGTCGGCAATTACCGCCTGTTGTCCTACGCCCTCAACGCCTATGGGCTGGGCGACCAGATCAACAACAAGGCGCTCATCACCAAGGTGTTGGAAGAGGGGACGTCGAGCCCCAGGGCGCTCGCCAACACCCTGCCGAACGCCAACTGGAAGGCCTTCGCCAAGGCTTTCAACTTTTCGGCGATTGGCGGCGCCTCGCCCAACTCCTCGACCTCTGTGGCGACGACGACCAGCGATTACGTCGAGCAGACGCTCGAAGGGAACCAGGGCCAGAGCAATCCCGGCGTGCAACTGGCGCTTTATTTCGCGCGCGTCGCGCCGACGATCACCGACAGCCTGCAAATTCTCGCTGACAGCAATCTCACCCAAGTCGTGCAGACGATCTTCAATCTGCCCGTCGGCACGAGTTCGAGCGAGCTCAGCCAGCAATCCGCGGCTTTGCAGAAGCTGATGCCAGTATCGGAATTGAAGGATCCGGCGAAGGTCAAATCCCTCACCGAGCGCTTCACCGCCGCCTACGACGCCAAATATGGCGTCGGCGGAACCAGCGCCGGTGGCTCGCTTACCGTCAACAGCGGCAATGTGACAGCCCCGGTGTCGGCCGCCGCCACCATCCTGTCCCAGGTGGTCTCCAACAATTCCTCGGCGCTGGCGAGCACTTCCTCCTACACGCCGCTCATCAGCCCGAGCCTGCTCTCCAGTCTCGCTCTCGGCGGCTGAGGGCGACACAGCGCGGCGCGCGCACGCAAAGGCTTGAACGGCCGGCCGTCACGGTTTATTCCCCGCCCGCGCCGTTTCCGGCGCGCGATCATTCGGGACCTACCCATGGCCTTCCTCGCCAATGTGCTCAATCGCGTCAAGCCTTCCGCCACGATGGTGCTCACGCAGAAGGCGCGCGATCTGAAAGCCAAGGGCCGGGACATCATCTCGCTGACCGTCGGCGAGCCGGATTTCGACACCCCCGACAACATCAAGAACGCGGCCATCGACGCCATCCGGCGCGGCGAGACCAAGTATCCGCCGGTGCTCGGCATCCCGCCGCTGCGCGAGGCGATCGCGGCCAAGTTCAGCAGAGAGAACGGCCTCGATTACAAGGCGTCGGACACGATCGTCGCCACCGGCGGCAAGCAGATCCTCTACAACGCCTTCCTGGTGACGATGAACCCCGGCGACGAGGTCATCATCCCCGCGCCTTACTGGGTGAGCTACCCCGAAATGGTCGCCATCAACTGGGGCGAACCCAAGATCGTGCCGACCCGCATGGAGGACGGTTACAAACTGCTGCCGGAGGCCCTGGAAAAGGCTATCACGCCCAAGACCAAGTGGATCATCCTCAACTCGCCGTCGAACCCCTCGGGCGCCGCCTACACGCGCGCGGAACTGAAGGCGCTGACCGAGGTGCTGATGAAGCATCCGCATGTCTGGGTGCTGACCGACGACATGTACGAGCATCTCACCTACGGCGATTTCGAGTTCACCACCCCGGTGCAGATCGAACCCGCCTTGAAGCCGCGCACGCTGACGATGAACGGCGTCAGCAAGGCCTATGCGATGACCGGCTGGCGCATCGGCTACGCAGCCGGCCCCGCCGAACTCATCAAGGCGATGGACATGGTGCAGGGCCAGCAGACGTCGGGCGCCTGCACGGTCGCCCAATGGGCGGCGGTCGAGGCGCTCAACGGCCCGCAGGACTTCATCCCGCGCAGCCGCAAGGCGTTCGAGGAGCGGCGCGATCTCGTGGTGTCGATGCTGGGCCAAGCCAAATACCTCGAGTGTCCGAAGCCGGAGGGGGCGTTCTACGTCTATCCCTCCTGCGCCGAGGCGATCGGCAAGACCGCGCCCTCGGGCAAGGTGATCGCAACGGACGAGGATTTCGTCGCCGAACTGCTGGAGGCGGAGGGCATCGCCGCCGTTCACGGCTCGGCCTTCGGCCAGGGCCCGAACCTGCGCATCTCCTATGCGACCTCGCTAGCTAACCTGGAAAAGGCCTGCAAGAAGATCCAGACCTTCACGGCGGGTTTGCGTTGACGCCGCTGACGCTGGTCTTCGACCTCGACGGCACGCTGGCCGACACCGCGCCGGACCTGATCGGCGCGCTCAACCACGTGCTCGCCGGCGACGGGATCGCGCCCGTTCCCGTCGAGGCCGCGCGGGGGCTGGTGGGCGCGGGGGCGCGCGCGCTGCTTGAGCGCGGCTACGCCCGCGCCGGCCAGACTTTGGCCCAGCCGCGTCTCGATGTGCTGTTCGCCGATTTCCTCGCCTTCTACAACGCCCATATCGCCGACAAATCGACGCTGTTTCCGGGCGTCGTCGGCTGCCTGGAACGCTGCCGCGCCGAGGGCTGGCGGCTGGCGGTGTGCACCAACAAGCTCGAACATTCCTCCAAGCTTCTGCTCGGCGAGCTTGGCGTGCTCGACCGCTTCGCCTTCGTGTGCGGGCAGGACACGTTCGGCGTCGCCAAGCCCGACCCGAGGCCGCTGCTGGAGACGGTGGCGCGGGCCGGCGGGGTGATCGGCCGCGCCGTGATGATCGGCGATTCCGTCACCGACATCCGCACCGCGCGGGCGGCGGGCGCGCCCGTGGTGGCGGTCGATTTCGGCTACACCGACATTCCCGTCACCGAACTCGGCCCCGACCGGGTGATCTCGCATTTCGACGCGCTCGACGAGGCCGTGCGCGCCTTGACTTGACGGTCTCCCCCGGCTTACAGGGGCGGACCGGGCGATTAGCTCAGCGGTAGAGCACTCCCTTCACA